>PIVQ01000420.1 GCA_003354055.1 Desulfobacteraceae bacterium
TATGTAATATCAATTGTTGAACCCGGATAGACTTTTAATGGAAAAGAGGGATTGGATTGAACCTGGACAGTCATGATCGTTCCTTTCGATTATTAGAAATTTGATAGAGAAATTATCGGCAGGGCTGTCAGGTTTCTTTAACTATTTCCCAGATTGCCTCCCTATACATTTTTTGATACTATCCTTATCTACAGATAATTATGTAGCCTGGGGTTAAAATTGTAACATTAGTTAAAGAAAAATCGCAAAAGGAGATTGTTTTGGGATATCTTCAGATGGTTGTATCCATTATTGCTTTTCTATTTCTGGCAATACCCACGGGATTTGCCAATGAGACTACACCGTCTACAGATGTCTTTTCCATAGAGTTGTTGTACACTCACTTTGAATCCCGTTATACACCAAGGGATCTACTGCACAAAGCACAGAAAGAGGCTGTATATATTACCGGTGAATTTAAGAAGAGCCGGGAGGCGGGCATGGCTACCATTGAGGAATTCAATACGCCGTTTACAAGGTGGAATCATATGGATGGCCTGTTTCCTTTTTCCCAAATCCATCTGACGGAAAAGGGAATGATCGTTGCCCATCCGAACCCATCCCTCCATAAGCTTTTGAACGTTGAATACCTGGCCCAGAAATTCAAGGATCATTCAGGTCGGATGAGCCCCCTTGAAGGGATAAAAAAAGTGGATGGCCAGCCGGAGGGTGTCTGGGTTGTTCAGTTTACGACATGGATCAGGAGCCGGACACATATTGCCACCCCTCTTTTTCTTCTCAATGTTTTTGTCCGTATTCCGGAAACGCCATACCATGTCAGCACTGTCATGCCTTATCGGCTATCCTCTCTGGAGGAGGCGGATAAAACTGTTGAATATCTGGACGCCATGACCCCGTACTGGTCCATTATTAAATAGGATATTAAGAGGAGCGCCTGTGAAATCCATTTCTTTTTTTTCGTCTGCGATTCTTGTTTTGTTTATATGGTTTACTTTGGGATTTGCCCAGGATGATGAGACGGCCGACTCAGATGCCTTTGCCATAGAATTGCTCTACACTCACTTTGAATCCCGTTACACCCCTAAGGACCTTCTGCAGAAAGCCCAGAAAGAGGCCATGTATATCGGCGGAGAATTCAAAAAAAGCAAAGAGGCAGGCATGGCAGCCATAAAGGAGTTTAATGTCCCTCTTAGCCGATGGGTCACATTGGATGCGCGGTCTCCGTATTCCCATATTCACAACTATGAAAAAGGCTGGGTGGAGGCCCATCCCAACCCTGCACTCCATAAAATGCTGTTTATCGAAGATCTGGTTTACAGATTTAAAGATCATGCCGGGCGGCTCTGTATTCTTGAGGGCTTTGAAAAACTGGACAAACAGCCTGAGGGGATTTTTATTTTTCAGTACACCACATGGACCAGAAGTGTCACAAAAATTAAGAGCCCGCTTTACATTCTGTGCGCCTTTGTCCGGATCCCCGGAACCATGTATCATGTGAGCACCAATATGCCCTTCCGGGGAAGTTCCCTGGAAGAAATGGAAAAAATAATTGCACATCTGGATAAAATAGTCCCATACTGGTCACTTATGGACCAGCCATGAACGAAGTTTTTTCTGCAGCAACACCGCAACGGGGGAACGTAAGACCCGAGTGTACCTATGAAAATAAATTTTAAAATCAATTTACTTATTCTGATCAGCATAGCCGCCCTGGTGGGGACGTTTATTCTGTCTGAAGTATTCAAGCGACAGGAACTTAGGTATTATCAGCTTGCTGAAAATGCCAAACGTCTCCAGGTTCAGGTGCTGAATGCTCTGGTTTATGAAAAGAACTATGAGAAAAATTACACCGGTCAGGACAGGGTTTTTTCGTCCCAGGGTAAGGCTGTCGTGTTGCTGGAGACCATTGATAAAGGGCTTTTGGGCGATACCGGGTATACAGATGAAATAAAGGCCCGGCTAGGCCTTTTTAAAACCTCCTTTAAGCAGATGACCCTCAACAGCAATAAATTGCTGGCTGCAAAAGAGACGATCAACCAGAGTGCAAAAGATTACGCAGCTGTCCATTTAAAAGGAGATGCCGCGATTGACCGGGCCATTGCCGAGGGGTATCTCTACGAAGATATTGATATCACCGTGCTGCAGGAATTAAAAAATGTTAGTGTCACGGCCTTTTCTCATATCAGTGAGATTCTGCTGCTGGTTAATCAGGATCTGATTTTATCCAATGATATTCATGGATTTGATGAAAAATACGGTACTGCCATGGTCAAGTTGGGTACCCAGAAGAAAAATGTCAGCCTCCAGGTCGGCTCCCTTAAGGCCCCAGTCTACCAGACGTTATCAAAGCAACTGGATAAAACCTATATGATTTTGAAACAGGTTATCCCTAAGTTAAGGCGTGCTGTGGTTGTGAACCATGAAATTTCCCGGGTACTGCAATCCCATGAAACCGATATCAGCGCCATCACAAATAAAATCAGTCAACTCTCCGAGAAGATCCGTTTGGAAAAAAGCAAAACAGCATCGTCCCTGCAGCTTTGGGGGCAGTTGCTTATTATTTGTATTTTAATGTCCGGGGCCTATTTCCTTGGGAAAAGCATTACCCAGCCCCTGGACGCTCTGATTCATGCCACCCAGGCGATGAAACCCGGGCAGGAAAAGGGGGGGAATAAGAACCCGGGCATTGATACCAGCCGGAAGGATGAATTGGGAGTATTGGCGAGGCAGTTTGATGCCATGCGTGATTCCATCCGCCAGAAAATCAGAGACCTGGAAAAACTTAATCACAAGGTGGAAGCCCAGAACCGGGAATTAATGCGTACCCAGAAACTCAAAGATCAGATCCTCAGCAATACCTCCCATGAGCTGCGAACCCCTATTAACGGCATCATCGGGATTGCCGAATCTATGATGGACGGGGTGACCGGTCCTCAGGCTTCACAGGCCAGAGAAAATCTTGCCATGATCGCCTCTTCCGGCCGGCGGCTGGCCAATCTGGTAAATGATATTCTGGACTATGCAAAACTGGGACAAAGGCGGATTCAACTCCAATGCACCCCTTTTTATATGCGGGATGTGGCTGAGATCGTGTTAAAGATTTCCAGACCCCTTGCTGATGTAAAGGGGTTGGTTCTTGTCAATGAGATCGGTTCGGATCTTCCGGCTGTGGCTGCTGATGAAAATCGGGTTCAACAGATTCTCTATAATCTTGTGGGCAATGCGGTAAAGTTCACTTCGGAAGGAGAAATCCGGATTTTGGCAGAGGCCAGTGGAGAGGGCATGAAGATTTCCGTGTCCGACACCGGCATTGGAATATCCAAAGAAAAAACCAGGCATATTTTTGAGGCCTTTGAGCAGGCTGACGGATCCACGGAACGGGAGTATGGCGGAACGGGCTTAGGTCTGTCTATCACCAAAAAACTGGTTGAAATCCATGGCGGTACCATGGGACTCATTTCCCAGCCTGGACAGGGATCCATTTTCAGTTTTACCCTTCCCATATCCGATGAAATTCCAAAATCAGAGAAATCTGTGCGGATCCCGGCCTATATTAACGGAGGCGATCCTCTGGTACTTCCCATGGCCGATAGCCAGGCCAAATTACCTACCAGGGGAAACTGTCACATCCTTGTGGTGGATGACGAGCCTGTGAACCTCAAGGCGGTTTCCAACCAACTTACCCTTGAGAGGTATAGAGTATCGTCCGCAGCAACCGGCAGGCAAGCCCTGGCCTATATAGAAAAACAGGGTCCACCGGATCTCTTGCTTCTGGACGTTATGATGCCAAAGTTATCCGGATATGATGTGTTGAAACAGATTCGAGAAACCTATAGTCCGTCCGAACTTCCGGTGATCCTGCTTACAGCCAAAAACATGATGCCGGATCTGGTGCTGGGATTTGAATACGGGGCCAATGATTATCTGACCAAACCTTTTTTTAAAGATGAGCTTCTGGCCCGGATCAAGAGCCATCTGGATTTATCCCGGGCCATGCACGAGCAGCGGAAGATGGAGGCAAAGCTGGTTAAATCCAGCAAGCTTGAAGCCATGGGCATTCTTGCCGGCGGTATTGCCCATGATTTTAACAATATTCTTTCTCCGATCATGGGATATGCCCAGATGATGCTCAGGGATGTAAAAGGTAATGAGGACTATGAACGCCGTATGGGTCGGATTCTTAAATCTGCCCAGCGGGCAAGGGATCTGGTGTTCCAGATTCTGACATTCGCAAGCCAGGATGAGGTTGAGGTTTCCAGGATGAATATCGTTCCCCTTGTTAAGGAAAGTCTGAAGTTGCTCAGATCCACCATACCCGCATCCATCCGTTTTGATTCCCGTCTGGATACGGCCTGCCCTCAGATTATGGCCAATCCGACCCAGATCAGCCAATTGCTGATGAATCTTACTATCAATGCCTTTCATGCTGTAGAACATGATGGGGACAGGATCCAAGTCGATATGGTTGCCCGGACCCTGTCGTCAGAAGAGGGTGAAGACCTGTCTCTTCACCCCGGAACGTATCTTGTCTTGCGGGTGGAGGACAATGGGTACGGTATGGAAAAAGAGGTAGTGGCCCGGATCTTTGACCCCTACTTTACCACCAAGGCCGAGGGCAAGGGAACGGGCCTTGGTCTCTCAGTGGTTCATGGGATTATGGAAACCCATGGTGCGGCCATAAAAGTCGCAAGTTTACCGGGGCAGGGAACGGTTTTCTCCGTTTATTTTCCGGGGATTGACCTTACCGGCGTACGGCCAGACCACGGAAGGGAAACAGTTTTCCGGTAATATGTCCCTACCTGCCTGATTTTAATATGAATGGTATCACAAGTCTTCTTGAAAAAAACGTGTCTTATGTGATATCTTGAAGGTTCGGAAATTTTGTGCTTGGGCCAAGGTGATCTGGCACAGGCATTTTACTTTTATAAGGACGCGTAAGCATGGCATTTGTCAGGGAACGGCGGAAGACCAGACAGATACGGTTAGGGCACCAGAATATCGGCTCTGAAGCACAGGTTTCAGTGCAGTCCATGACAAATACCCAGACCCAGGATGTGGCAGCAACGGTGGGTCAGATTCTGGCTTTGGAAAATGCCGGTTGCGAGATCGTGCGGGTGGCCATTCCGGATATGGAAGCGGCCTTGGCCGTCAGACAGATAAAAGATCAGATCAACATTCCCCTTATTGCAGATATTCACTTTGATTATAGACTGGCCCTGGCATCGGCAGAATCCGGGGTGGACGGGCTGCGGATCAATCCGGGCAATATCGGGGAAGAAAAAAAGATAAAGGCGGTTGTGGATTGTGCCAAAGCACACAATCTTCCCATACGGGTGGGCGTAAATGCCGGATCACTGGAGAAGGCGATTGAAAAACGCTACGGCGCCACCCCAAAGGCCATGGTTGAAAGTGCATTGTCCAATATCCGGATTCTGGAAAATTTAGGCTTTTATGATATCAAGGTTTCTCTGAAAGCCTCGGATGTGGAACGGACTGTTGAGGCATACAGGGGGCTTGCCCCCCTGACGGACGTGCCTTTTCATGTGGGTGTAACCGAGGCAGGCGGACTCTATGCCGGGATTACAAAATCCGCCATCGGCATCGGTATGCTCCTGTCCGAAGGCATCGGAGATACCATCAGAGTATCTCTGACCCGGGATCCGGTGGAAGAGATAAGAACAGGGTTTGAAATATTGCGGGCCCTGGGAATTAGGCATAGAGGGCCGGAGCTGATTTCCTGTCCTACTTGCGGCCGGTGCAAAATTGATCTGTTTAATATTGCTGAAGCTGTAGAAAAAGCTTTACTTGAACGTAAGGCTCAGATTAAAGTTGCCATTATGGGCTGTGTGGTAAACGGCCCTGGAGAAGCCAAAGAGGCGGATATCGGTATTGCCGGCGGAGACGGGCAGGGAATTTTGTTCAAAAAGGGAAAGGTGGTCCGAAAGATAGACCAGGATTGCCTGGTGGACCAATTGCTTGAAGAAATTGACATTATGACGAAAGATTCGGAGGATATAAATGGGAAAAAAAGTTAAAACAGCCATCACCCCCACACGGGAAGAGGATTATGCCCAGTGGTACCAGGAGGTGGTTAAGGCCTCGGATATGTCGGAAAATTCTCCGGTCCGGGGATGTATGGTGATCAAACCCTGGGGATTTGCGATCTGGGAAAATATCCAGCGCGAGATGGATGTCATGTTCAAGGAGACCGGGGTTAAAAATGCCTATTTCCCATTGTTTATTCCCTTAAGCTATCTTGAAAAAGAGGCCGAGCACGTGGAAGGCTTTGCCAAGGAATGTGCCGTAGTCACCCATCACAAGCTGGAGAAAGCTGAGGATGGCCGCCTGAAACCGGCTGGTGAGCTGGCTGAACCTTTGATTGTAAGGCCGACGTCTGAAACCATTATCGGGGAATCCATGTCCAAGTGGACCTCATCTTACCGGGATCTGCCCATCCTCCTGAACCAATGGGCCAATGTGGTCCGCTGGGAAATGCGGACCCGGATGTTTTTGAGAACCAGTGA
>PIVQ01001221.1 GCA_003354055.1 Desulfobacteraceae bacterium
GGATGGTACTCAAGTCTCGATTATTTTTGAATTTGGGTTGGTTTCGTGTGAATCCAGCCAATGGGATATAAGTGGTTGATTTTTTTTGTAATCATTAACTGGCGGAGGGAATTTTATGATAACTGTGATTCCTGATATATCATTGGTATATCAGATGATCAATTTCCTAGTCCTGCTCTTTGTCCTCAACATGGTGTTGTACAAACCTATTCGTAACGTTCTTCTGGAGAGAAAAGCCAAGGTCGAAGGCCTTGAAAACGGCGTTGAAAAAGCGTCTGCTGATCTTGAAGCCCAGAAAGACTCCTACAAAGACGGTTTGAAACAGGCCAGGAACGAAGGTCTCAAGAAAAAAGAGGTTTTCATTGAGGAAGCATCGCAGGAGGAAAAGGAAATAATCGACCAGATTAACAAGAAGGCTCAGGCCAATTTTGCTGAGATTAAGCAGCAGGTGGCTAAAGAGACTGAACAGGCCCGCAAGGCGCTTGAAGCCGAGGTGGAAGTATATGCTAAAGCCATTGGTGAAAAGATTTTAGGGAGGGCTTGTTAATGGTCGAATTGAATATTAAAAAACACCTTAAGGTGTCTGGTGCGGTATTGGCTCTTGTGGCCGGTTCCACTGCGGCGTTTGCATCTGCAGGCGGCGGAGAGGTTCACAATGCCTGGTTGGGCATTGATACTTGGAAAGTGTTGAATTTTGGCATTCTTGCCGTAGCTGGTTTCTTTATTGCCAGGAAACCGGTTGCCCAGTTTTTCTCGTCCCGTACAAAGGATATTGAGGAAGAACTGAGTGAACTGGAACGCAAAAAGGCAGACGCCGAGAAAAAACTGGCGGAATATGAAGCCCGGTTTAGAAATCTTGATCAGGAATCTAAACAGATTGTTGAAGATTACATCAAGCAGGGTGAAGAGGCCAAAAAAAGAATCATTGCAGAAGCGGGTGCGCAGGCTGATAAACTGGAAGATATGGCCAAACGGAATATCGAACAGGAATTCAAATCTGCAAAAGCCGCTCTTCAGCAGGAAATCGCTGAGAGTGCAATGGCACAGGCAGAGGCAGTCATTAAAGAATCCATCTCAGCTGAAGATCAGGATCGACTTGTTGACGAATACTTGAAAAAGGTGGAGGCATAATGAAAAATCTCGCAGTTTCAAGGCGTTATGCCAAAGCATTGATTCTGATTGGCCAGGAAGACGGCCAGGCAGAACAATACAATGAAGAGCTCTCTGCAATTGCAGGGCTCTTTGACACCCAGGAAGGGTTTGAGCAGGCATTGATCAATCCACTGATCAACAAGAGCGACAGGAAACAATTGTTGGAAGCCGTTATCGGTACCACAGACCTGTCTGATATCATGAAATCCTTTCTGATTCTTTTGTTTAACAAGGGTCGAATCGGTTTTTTAAGGGAGATTGCTTCATATTACAACGACATGGCTGATGAACTCAAAGGAGTTGTTAAGGCCAGTGTCACTTCCGCAACTGAGTTGTCTGATGATGCGGTGAGCAAAATCAAGGAATCCCTGTCTAAAAAGACCGGTAAAACTATTGTTCTGAATGTTGAACAGGATCCAAGCCTTATTGGCGGCGTGGTGACAAAAATCGGCGATCT
>PIVQ01000421.1 GCA_003354055.1 Desulfobacteraceae bacterium
CAGTTTGCACTCCCCATTGCAGAACATGGGCAACTTCCCATCGAAACGTCAAATGGTGAGAAGGTAATCGGTATTACCCGGATTCATATGGAAGAAGATGCAGGAAAACTGATTCATGATTCCCATCGCGCCAAAAGCATGGTGGACCTGAACCGGACCGGCGTCCCTCTCATTGAAATTGTCAGCGAACCGGATATCCGGACTGCGGAAGAAGCCGGTGCCTACTTGAGAAAACTCCATGCCATCCTCAAATACATTGATGTCTGCGACGGCAACATGGAACAGGGAAGCTTCCGCTGCGATGCCAACATCTCCCTGCGCCCCGTAGGCCAGGAAGAATTCGGTATCAGGGCTGAATTAAAAAACCTCAACTCCTTTAAAAATGTTGAAAAAGCCATCCGCTATGAGATCGAACGCCAGACCTATGTGCTGGAAGAAGGGGGTAAGGTCATCCAGGAAACCCGTCTCTGGGACCCAAACCGAAACCGGACCGCCTCCATGCGCGGAAAAGAAGAGGCCCATGATTACCGTTACTTCCCGGATCCTGATCTGGTCCCCCTGATCGTTGAAGAGGATTGGATTGCCGCAGTTCGCAAGACTATGCCTGAACTGCCGGATGAAAAAAAGGCAAGATTCGTCAAGGAGTTCAAATTATCCGATTATGATGCACAGGTGCTTACTTCAAGCATTGAATTGGCAACGTACTTTGAAGAAACCATAAAGCCCCTGCAAAACATCAAACAGGCAGCCAACTGGACCATGACTAATCTCATGGGGATGCTCAATGCAAAAGGGCTCGATATCACGCAATCCCCGGTTTCTGCCCAGGCCTTTGCGAGCTTGCTCGCCCTTCTTGAAAAAGGCCAAATCAATGCAAATGCTGCAAAAACAGTGTTTGAGGAAATGACGGAATCCGGCAAAGCACCTGAAGCCATAGTAAACGAGAAAGGCCTTGAGCAGGTATCAGATCAAAGTGAGCTTGCAAGCATGGTGGATGAAGTCATCAACGACAACCCGGATGAAGCCCTTGCCTATAAAAACGGAAAAACCAAGTTATTCAGTTTTTTCATGGGGCAGATAATGAAAAAAACCCGGGGCAAGGCTGATCCTAAAGTGGTCACCCCACTGCTTAAATCAAAATTATAAAGGAAATTCATTGTGAAAACCCGATATATGTTTAATGCATTTTTTCTGGTCCCAATGGTTGCAGTCACACTCCTGATTCAGCCTATGCAAAGCACCGCTGCTGAAACCGTTCAGACCGTTGCTGTTCTCCCCTTTACCATCAATGCCGACAAGGATATAACATACGTAAAAAAGGGCATCAGCCGGATGTTCTTTTCAAGATTATCCTGGCCGGACAAGGTACAGGTGATTCCCCCAAAAAAAATACAGGGACTTGAAAATGACCTGGCAGACTTGCCGGAAGACAAACAGGTTAAGATAACGGCAGACAAGACGGGAAGCCAATACGTTGTTTTAGGCAGCATCACCCAGTTCGCCGGCTCTTTCAGCATTGATGCAAGGGTATATGATATTGCAAACAAACGATACATGTCCTTTTTCGAGCAATCCAAGGTTAGTGATGATCTAATTGAAAGAGTAGACGAAATCGCAGCAACAATCAATCAGAAGGTCTTTGACATAAGTACCGTGACCTGGGAAAAAATGGAGCAGGAGAAAAAGGCCTACCTGAACGAGCTCAAACGGAAAAACCCGGAACATCTTATGAAGATGCCTGCCGGTTGGCAGCCTGAAGAAGAGGTTGGCTGGAAGGTCTGGAAATATTTGTTCTAATTCCGAGGACAGTTATAATACCAAAGGCCTGAACAGCAGAATTCTGCTGCTCAGGCCTTTTTCTTTATCAAGCAAAACACCCCTTGCGTTCTCGCTATAGAGGCACCCACGGATGTATTTTCACCGCCACGCAGCCTCCCTCACCAGACCTCCCCTTCTGATTTGCTACCAGTTTCATTTCAACATAACGACACACCCTATATATCTGTTTCCGTTGGGTAAGCGCCGTCCTTTAGCAAACATCGAGGCACTGGCAGTGAGAGGCTTTACCTGCCACACATCGAAACAAAAAGGCCCGGTGAAACAATTTCACCGGGCCTTTAAATTTTCAGATGGGGGATACTGAATTAGATCAGCATGGGATTAGAAGTTAATCTGCCATTTAGCTCCAAAATAAACTACGCGAGGCTCATCTTCATCATTGGAGTCATGAAGACCAATTTCCGGGGTGATAAAAACGCCGGGAGCCAGAAAGATAGTTGACTGGACATAGTATGTATCAGCATCATTCTTTGTAGCAGCAGCGCGGTCATATTCGGTTTGGACATGACCATAACCGGCTTCAACGTAAAGACCTTTTCTGATTTCATAACCGGCAACCAAGAGAGCGGCAAGCGCATCATTATCGGTCAAAGTATTGGCAGTACCATTCCACTCGGCAAAACCCCAGCCATTACCGTCAAAAGTGGAAGTATTTGCATTAGCAGTTGTGGACCAAAGCGCACCGCTGACAAGGATATCAGCCAGGTTACCTACATTCTGACCACCCCAGATGTTGCCTTTGAAATAAGCGGCGCCAACATTTAATCTACCACCGATTCCAAGAACGTATGAGGTAACATCGTACTCTGTGCTGTTTTCCTGAACTTCAAAGTGCTGCCACCCACCGGCTACAGCGACATGACCCTTATCAAAGTCAAATTTATACTTGGCCTGGATATTCGGCAATACGCTTTCTGTAGTAGGCTGGGCCGATGTGGCGCCAGTAATTGTACTTTGCGCCAAAGCAACCAAAACCCTGGGCTGTACAGCAGCAATCTGAAAGTTACCGAATTTTAGACGGACCATCGCCTCTCTCCCACCGTAAAGCATACCAAAGGTACTCATATTGTGATCACCCTTGTTCAATGAATCAAGGCTGTATACCTGGTTGGAATAGGGGAAAAGCAGAGGCGTGTAGTTCTGACCTACACCAAGAGATCCGACACCGAAGTTCCATTCACCCCAAAGAATACGAATATTTGCATTCCCACTTAGAGCACCGTATTCAAAATGTCCTGTCAAGGTATCACTGACTTTAACCTTGGCACCGATACGAGCATTGCCGTAAAGATTTTGATCCCAATTTTTAGTATCACTACCAGCTGTCATACCAAGAGCTGCCGCCCCTGAACTAAACGGATCTTGTTCAAAATCCGAATAAAAAGTATTTACACGGGCGCTGCCGTAAAAGTTCCAGTCCGCTGCCGCATATGCAGAGCCGGTCATAAAAACAAGTAAAACAGCAATAACCATTAATTTTTTCATCTTTTCTCCTTTTTTTTGGGTTCCCACCCGTTTCCCCACCTGAGGAAAAACAAGGTGCTCCTTTTAAACACCTGTTTTTCCAAGAAAAAGACCGAGCGTTCTTTTCATAAACGCTGTTCACAAACCAATTAATCAGATTCACCCCCCTTGTGTCAACAACTTTAATAACATTTTTTTACAATTTCCAAACATTTGCATGCTTTCTGCAAACATTATATTTCACTATCAGAGATTGTTGAATGAATAGCTTGCGCTTATTAGGGGGATTCAAGAGGAGATACTTGATAGGAGATTCAAAAACGAAGAGGCATTAAAAACAAAAAAAACGGGCTGATGATCGTATGATCATCAGCCCGTTATAAACTCAGGCAGTTTTATGCGGGATAACTTCTAAATTAGAAGTTGATCTGCCATTTGGCACCGAAATAAGTAACTTCGGTTTGGTCAGTTTCGTCGTAATCTGTAACACCAACTTCAGGAATTACGAATACGCCGGGAGCCATTGTAATGGGAACCTGGAAATACCAAGCGTTAACTTCGTCTTCAGAAGAACCGGCTTCGTCATATTCAGTTTCCATATGACCGTAACCGAGCTCAAGACCGAACATATCATTGACGGTGTAACCAAGAGCAACTCTGAAACCGAAAGCGTCATTGTCAACAACACCGGTCTGTGCAGTATTTTCTTTTGCATAACCGTCCAGAGCATGAACGTTAGTTACGTTTATACCGGTAAGGTTGGCACCATTCTGTCCGCCGTGAATCTGACCTACGAGAGTGAAGGCACCCATGGCGATTTTACCATCAATACCGAGGTAGTAGGAGTTAACATCATCGCTGGTAGTATTGGGCTTATACTCAAAAGTCTGATAAGCGGCAGCAGCTCTAACTGTCCAGTTATCACCACTCATGGCATATTGGACCTGAATCTGGGGAAGTACAACTTCAGTAGTAGAGGCATTCGCAGCAGCACCAGTGTTATCAGCCATGTCCGTGTTGGGAGCAACAGCAGCAACCTGGAAACCACCGAAGGTCAGTTTCAACTGAGCTTTACGTCCGCCGTAAACTTCACCCCAGCCACCAAGGCCGTTATCAGTTGCATATACCTGGTTGGAACCGGGCAGATACAGGGGTACATAATCCTGACCAACGAGGAATTTACCAGCACCAAAGTTCCACTCTCCGTAAAGAAGACGGATATTGGCGGCAGCTTCGTATGTACCATATTCAAAACGACCGATCAGCTCGTCAGATACTTTAACGTTGGCGCCGATACGGGCGTTGCTCTGGAGGGTTTCACTGATGCCTTTTACATCTACGACAGCAGAGTTGATAGTTTCAGTGTCAGTGTAAAAAGTTGCGACACGGGCGGACCCGTAGAAGTTCCACTCTGCTGCATAAGCAGAACCGGTAAGCATTGCAAGAGCTGCAATAGCTACAATAATTTTTTTCATCTTTTTCTCCTTGTAAGTAAAGTCTAACTGCCTGAAACCGACATCAGCCCCTCCTTTTAAAGGGCTGTGCCGGATTAATACACTGTATAGGGCTATTTTAACGCTTTTGTCAATTATTTTTTTAAACTTGTGGTCACTATTTTAATTTATACGAAATAATATTGGAGGACTTGTCCTTGGATAATATCGCAAGTTTGGTCCGGCTCACCACTGAGATAACCAGCTCTTCCTCTCCGTCTCCGTCAAGATCCACAATAGAAAAATCGGAAATCCATCCCTGTACCGGCATGGTCTGAAATACGGGCGCCATGGAGATGCCGTTCCACTCCATCACTTCAACATGCCCCTCTTTAAACTTTTTATACCGGCCAAAAGACCCGCCTCCGATTTCGGAATTTTTTATTACAAAGGCATTCTTCTTTTCACCCTCTCCGATATTGAAAAATTCAACTCTTGGATTAAAATAGATGCGCTCCCTGTACGAGGCATCGCTATCAACTTTAGGCATGAGCCAGACATTATTGGTCCCCCCGTATTTGCCCGTGCTTTCCCATACCATGCTACCGCTGTCACTGACTGCAACAAGACGCTGGTGCCTGTTGATCGTCAGATATTCGTCGGCATCTTCAGCCGTCACAGAGCCTTTTGCCAGGGACAACACAGACGTCCCTCTGGGCATGCGTATCCGCTTAACCTCGTCATATTCTTTTCCATTGGCGGTCATTATATGAATCCGGCCTACAAATGGATCCGCGCCTTTATCCTGGGCCAGCAGCACCTGGGTATCATCCTTGGTATTGACAACCTTGTAGTAGGCAGCCTCATCATCCAGCAGAGTCACATAGTTGGTTCCGTCAAACTCCACAATAAAGGAGGCCAGGCTGTCTTTATGAATGGTCATGGCGGATACAAAAATCTCGGGATACCCGTTCCCGTTGATATCTGCCACATCCAGCCCTATAATCCTGAGGTAGGATTTGTACTCCAGGGTCTTTTCCAGGGTCAGGATAGTGCCGTTAAGATGATAGATCATCAGGGTGGAATCGGTTGCTGCGATCACCTGGACAACGCCGTCGTTGTTCAAATCACCGGTGGTCATAGCCGTGATGATGTCATCAACTTTCAGATGGGTGGTAAATCCCTGACTGCTCTGCATGGCCATCATACCACCGCCGTACATGGCCGGGCCGCCGGCATACTGAAGCCCCCCGGGTGCAGGTGCCTCCTGGGGAACTGGCTGGGCGTAGAGTTCGTTGTTGATCCTTCGGTTGAACATCTTCTGGTTGACATCACCTGCAAAATCATTCACCAGGGGAATCACGTCTCCCATGCTGTTGCTCTGTTCAAAAAATGAGATAGACTCTTTTTTCCCGGTCACATCCACCATGCTGCCGTCCAGGCTGACGCTCTCACCAAAATGAGTCAGGCTGCCGAACAGCACATAATCCACGCCGAGATTGGCACCGATCATTCTGGCCTTGCCTTCATTAAGGTCTCCCTTAGTCAAGTCGGATGCCTGTGCATCGGTCAGGGCCTGATCAACGGCCTGACGGTCCAGAACATCCACTTTCCCGGGATCAGACAGCCGGGAAGAGAGCATGGAGAACAATCCGTTCTGAAGAAATCCAAGGTCCTGGGGGGAATTCATCTTAAAGGGGAAAATCGCGACTTTTTTGGCTTCCTTGCAGAACCCGGGTGCTGCGGTCAGTAAAACTAAAGCTGTCAGGGCTGCAAC
>PIVQ01000024.1 GCA_003354055.1 Desulfobacteraceae bacterium
GTTTTGAAAATGTGAGCCATGGGGGAAACATCGTCTTCATAGTTTTTTCCAAGATCTTTCCGGTGTTTCTTAAAGCCCTCGTACATATCGGCGGCTTTCTGGAAGAAGGTGTCTTCCGCTTTTTCGTATTCCAGGTCGGCTGTGGTCTGGAACTTTTCCGGATTGGAACCTTTTTGGGAAGCCTTACGCCCAAAAATTTGACCACTTTCAACCTGCCGGCCGATTTTTCTTTCACTGGATCCGATATGGAGAAGACCGTCAATGAAGTCTGCAATTTTCTGCAAAATCTTACCGATGGTCGTATCCCGGAAACTTTCCCGGTCTTCAAGGAGTTGTGCCAGGGCATTGACCCGGTTTTCCTCCTGGTCCTTACTGATCTTAAACCGGTTTCCCCCTTTTTTCTTCCATGCGGAAACCTTGCCATCAAGAACAAACAGGTCCGAATCTGTCAGCATCCCGTTATCAATCAGGAAATGCCCTACTTCATGGTCCCGGGTAAAGTTGCTGGCAAGGTCTTTGTTTAGGGTAATGGTGTTATCTTTATACTTACCCAGGATGACGCCATCCTGGCCCATTGCGCCAGTTTGAATGGCAAATTGTGTATCACCATTACCCATGTCGTTGGTGGTCACGATCCGTAAGCCATGGCCGTTCTTCAGGCGGATAGAGATTTGACCATCCTTTGACATGAAAACCGCCTGTCCTTTGAATCGGGCTTGGATGTCTTTTATCGATACGCCTGATCCGGGGAGTTGGTCCGTAGAAAATTTTTCCTTGCCTGAATTTGATTCAATTGTTATATTCTTAATTGAGGGTTCGCTCTCAGAAAAAGGTTCGTTTCCCCGGGGTTTTGTCCTGGACAAGTAACGAGCCTTTTTTCGTTGCCAGAGGATATGAGGATCCTTATTGATGTTGTAATAGAAATTGCCGTGCTTATCCTCTCCTACAGAAACACCCACGTGCCATATTTCCCCCTTAAAAATAACGTCGGCTGTTATCATATAGAATGCTGTGGCTTGATCTTTTCTTGGCTTGTTAACTGGCTTTTTTGGTCCCAACTTCCCCTTTAAAATAACGTCGGGAATAACAGGGATCAATTTAGCTTTGGTTTGATTCTCCTGGAGATAATCTTTTGTTTTTTTCCAGCCCCGGCCAGATATTGTGACCGGGTTGTCAAGCCCTTCCCTTTCTATAGCAAGGCCCTGCAAGTTGGTTTGATAATAATCCTTGGCCGCCTGGAAAAGCTCCTTTCCAGTTTCCCCTTGAATTTCTTCGCCGGTTAATTCTGCCACGGGAGCCGATTTGTAATCATCCGTGGTGGAAAATTTAACCTTATTACTGCCCGGCAGGTCCACATCGTTAAACTGTTGCTGGCTGAATCCGGCTGCACCCTGGCCAATGGATCCGGATTTTGTGACGGGCTTCTCTCCGGCAACGGCCTCGTAAACCTGCAGGTTGTTTTCATCCATGACCTCAAGATAAGGAATCACTTCACTGTCCTCTCCCTTTTTGGCCATAACATAATAGCCAAGATCACCCTTCCGGTGTCCCTCAACTTCGTACTTTTCACCTTTATAATAGATTTCGGTGCCAATGGGGGAGCCCTGGGCCAACCATGACGGTGGTGCATCCGGGTTCGCTTCAAGATCTGCCTCAACCTGCTGGAGCATTCCCCGTTTATTTTTCAATGCTGTTTCCTGGCCAAACGGCTCCTTGGCAACTTCTTTGAATCGTTCCAGGGCTCTTTTCTTTTCTTCAATCTTGGCCAGGCCAGCCTTATGTTTTTTACCCATGCTTCTCATGGCATGGTCAATGCTGCCGATTGATGCGTTTATTTGCTGGTCAAAACCCCGCTGGATATAGAACAATGGCCGGAAACTTTCCTCGGCTATAATGTCAAAGCCTCGGTATTGACCTATTTGCTTTCGATCCCAGCCTTTTTCCAAACTCAGGGCAATGCTTACCTTTTCAAGCTGGATCCCGGCCTTGTCCCTTTCTTTAAATTTCTTCCCGTTAAACTCTATCGAATAAGGATCATTCACCACGGATTCAAAATGCTCCATATCAGATTTCAGGTTGTCCATTCTCTTTATAGACTGTGGAAGGGTGGCAATGGTGATCTCTTTGACCTTGTGCTTTGCCTCAACAATACCGAAATCATGGGTCCGCTGTTTTTTCTCAAGCTTTGAAATATCTTTTTTCAGTTTTTCCCGGACCAGTATACGGGCATCCCCGGCAGCCTCAGAGAAAGAGGCATTGATCTCGTCAAGATCACTGTTGTTCAGATCAACGGCATCCCCTTCTATGGCCCGGAGCCCGTCCTTTGCTTTCAGGAAATCAGTGATCATCTTCTGTTTTTTTGCAAGAACCTGCCACCTTCTGGCGTCAATGCTGTCCGTGATGTATCTATGCTCAAAAACCGTATTCCACCGGTTTCCCTGTCTATGGCCCCGTCCGTTTCTTTGCTCCAATTCACCTGGCATCCATGGGGCATCCAGGTGATGCATTGCCCTAAGATTCTGTTGCATGTTGACGCCGGTTCCCAAGGTAGCTGTCAAACCGATAACTACCCGGATTTCTCCTGAGTTTACCTTGTCTGCAATCTCCTTTCGTTTCTTCTTTGAGACTTTCCCGTTAACCAAGGCAATCTCTTCTGCCGGGATACCACCTTCTATTAATTTGTTTTTGAGGTCACTGGCCGCATTGAATGTCTCAACGGTCCGGTATGTCTTTTCCCCGCTTTCGTTCTTTCCGTTGGATCTTTTGGCAGTATCATTATATCCCTTTTCCATGAAAATCACCTGAGAGGCTTTTTCATGCTCGGCATAATGCCCCAGGACATTGGTAACACAACGATTGATTTTGTTGTCCGGATGGTCAGACAGGTTTTTATCATAAAGTCTGGGATCAAAACCGGCCTTAGCTGCATCCGTTTCAATGATAACCGGATTCCGATGATCACCTGACAACATAATTTCCCGCCGTTCCTTGGGACTGGCATTTTTAAAGGAAGTGGCTCGTTGAATGAGTTCGTCCAGGATACCACGCTGTTCCGATGACATTTCCGCTACTTCATTCAAAAGTTTCTTATACGGTCTGCCGATCACCTTACCCGTATCGACCCGACCATTAAGCAGTTCATACTGTTCTTTTTCGGAAAGGTCTTTATCATGAAGAGTTTTCCCGCTTTTAGTTGGCCTGGGTACAAACTCCGGCATGTCATCTGCAAAGACGATATCCATATACTGACCGGCAAACCGCCTCAACTCTGAAACATTGTGAAATCCGGACAGCCGGGAAACAGACTCATAATCCCCGGTTGAAGTTCGTTCAATGTCACTTTCCACGCTGGCGAAGGTATTAAACCAGGCGTCCCAACTCAGGACATCGGCCCTTTCCATTTCATCCGACATGGTGTACCGCATATGGTTGTAAATTTCGTTCAGGGTGTTTGTGATCGGCGTCCCGGTAAAAATATGCACACCCTTCCCACTGTTGATCTCTTTCACGTAGCCCGTGAGAAAGTTCAGGGCTATGGATTGGTCACTGGTGGCTGTATTCAAGCCTTTGACCTTCATCCGGGTTGATATCGGGGGTTTCTTAAATTCGTGAGCCTCATCAATGATGATCATATCAAGGCCAAGCTGCTCAAAGGGAATTGCATTTTCCTTGCTGGCTGCCTGGGCCTGTTTTTCGATATTGGCAATGATGCGGTTTCTCTGTTTAACCAATTCCTTGGCAGTAGCAGCACCCCGGACCTTTTTCAATGCGTCTTCATCGTCCATGATATCTGCAATGTCAAAACCGTCCTCTTCGGCAGAGGCAATGGCCTCATTTTCTAATGCCTCGATTTCATCGGCTGCCAACCGATCCAGGGTTTCCCGGGATAATGTCAGCCGCTTGATCAGGGAATGGGGAAGGACAACGGCATCCCAATCGTCATTGGCAATTTGGTAAAGTCGCTGATCAATGATTTTGGGTGCCATGTTGTCAATATAAAGAACTTTGGCCCCTGGGTACATTTCCTGAATATCCGCCGCCACGCTTGCACTATTGGCATTATGGGCAAGGATAAGCGGTTTTTTAGCCAGGCCATACCGTCTTGATTCAACGGCCAGACCGCCCATGGTAAATGTTTTCCCGGTGCCGACTTCATGGGCATACAGGCCCCGGCCATTGGCAACCCCCCGCCATATGGCATTAACCTGGTGCTGTCTTAGGTTAAACTCTTCTTCACCCATTTTGAGCATCATGCCATCAAAGGAAAGGAAGGAGCCGTCATATTCTGGGATTGCCCAGGCGTTCATAATTTCATTATAGTGCCGTTCAAGGGATACCCGCCTGTCAACATCTGTCCAGATCCAATCCTTTAATGCTTCCCGGAAGGCTTCAACTTTCTCATTGGCCGCCGCTGACGCAACCGTATCGGTATAGTCGTTGCCGTTTTCATCCCTTGCCTTTATTGTGATCGACTGCCCCGTGAAAGCTGCCCTGACGATTCTTGTGAAGGGGGCTCCCGGCGTACTCCATATGGTCCGGACCTCATCTCTGGAATCAATGGCCTTTGCGTTATCATATTTCACAATCCACCCATTGATTGACGGGTGCAATTTGATAGAATCAGTGATCTCCGTGGGAAGGTTCGCGGTTTCACCAATAAACTGCCGGTAAACATCTGCCGGGATCCATGTGGCGCCCAGGTTTGTTTCAATGGAGAAATACGGGACATCTGCCGGCATCACCTCTTTTAATGAGGCAATGTTCCGTTCCATGTCAATTCCGTTCTTTTGGGCGTCTTCCGCATCCCTCAATTTTTGGCGAACATCCCCGGACAGATAAATGTCTTTTACTTCAAATGTACCTGCCGGGGTTTCAAACAGGGCATCCTTGCCAAATAACTCGGCCTTAACCTTTTCCGTTGTTACATTGGCCATCTTTGCAACGGCTTCAATATCAACCGTCCGGGCCGCATCGTTCCGGGCAAGGACAAAGGCATCCGAAATACTTGGGTTTTTGATTGCTCCCTTTGCCCGTTGTGTCGATTTTTTGAAAATCAGGGAAGGCTTATAAGCCGGTTTTTTCTTGGTGCCGGCGTTATTTTCCAGGGCAGCCATAGCCGGGTAAAGGGGATCACCGGCCTTATAGAATATTTTCAAAGCCAATGATTCGTTTATGGAACCATGATTAAAGACAAAGTTCCCGTAAAGCTTGTTCAGCTTTTTCCGTAGGCTTTCTGTTTCAGGCTTTCCAGCTCGTTCAGCATCCAGGAGTTGGCCATACTGATTCCTGATATCAACCAGGGCCTTTATCCCGGCTTCCCGCTTTGCGGTTTCCTTGGCACTTTTAACACTGTATTTTGCGACATTATCCAGCTTTGCAAGGCGTTCGCCCTTTACCGCAAATAATCCACCATCTTTCGTGGTGGTGACACTGTTTTGCCTCTCATCGGTGTTATTGCTGATGTACTGGATATTATCTGTCTTATTCCGTTTGGTAATAATATCGGCGGGAACTCTTTCGGATATGGTGTTTAGAACTTTTTCATACCCTCGTTTTCGCTCAACTATCATACCATCCCGGCCCTGGGTGGTGCCATGCCCAACGGTCATATTGCCTAGAACATTTTCAGGGACATGGCCCCAATATTCATTTACTTTGACAACCCTTCCATCAGAGGCGGTTATCTCATTACCCCGGGCATCCTCCATTGGTACGGATTCCATCCATGGGGCGTGATGCTCTGCTTTGTTTTTGCCGTCATGCTTCTGGAAGACAAGAATATCAGCCACTACGGAAGTACCGGCATATTTTTTAAATGCGCCCATGGGCATACGGTAGGCAGCAACCAAGGTGCCTCTTTTTTCCATCTGGCGCCTGGCCGTTTTCCCGATCTTGTCCATGGTCCCGGCACTTGTGATGCCGATTACAAAGCCACCCTCCCGGACCTGATCCAGTGCTTTAACAAAAAAGTAATCATGCAGGGTCAGTCGATATTTATTATATCTCCGGTCTGCCGGCCCATCTGCTGCAAAGGGCCAGTTACCAATGGCAAGATCATAAAAGCCATCGGCGGTTTTACTTTTTTCATATCCCATTTGCTGGACATTGGCGTCCGGATAGAGCATCTTAACCATTTCTGCCGTGGTTTCATCAAGCTCGATGCCGGTGAGTTCACTGGTTGCCTTCAAATCCTTGGGCATTAATCCGTAAAAATTACCAATACCGATGGAAGGCTCAACCACCCTGCCCCCCTTAAAGCCTAACTTCCTTACGATATCCCATATGGCGCTTACTGTTGGCGGATCCGTATAGTGAGCATTAATGATGGAAGCCTGGGCAGATTTCCAAGCAGATTCCCCCAGGTGTTCCCGGAGCCAATCATTCTCTTTCTGCCATCCATCCTTATATATAGGGTTGCCCCAAAAGCCTTTGAATAATTCCTGGCCAAAGGATCCCCAACCAATATACGCAGCAATGGCGTCACGTTCCTCCGCTGTGGGGTTCCGCGCTTCATTCATCACCTTGTTAAAGGTTTCAATGGCGAGTCTGTTTTTTTTGAATCTTACTTTAGGAGTGCCGCCGATTAACTTTTCGGGGTCTTCAATGTGATAATTGCCTAACTGATCTCTTCCTCTTCCTCCGGATCCATTATCATCCAGTCCTGTTCCGCCGTGATCCTGGCGTCCGATCTGTGCATCCCAGTCTCCCTGTACTTCTCCGTCGCTTCCCAGGTCTTGCACTCCAGGACGTATGCTGTCTGGTCCAGGATCCCCTGGTCCGTCAGATTCTTGTGCATCTTTGGCCGGTTGTACTCCCAGGACGCTATCATGTCCTGTTGCCTCGGTGATCCCATCCCCGGCCAAATCTCCGTTTCGTCCTTTTGAAACTTCTTGGTCTGTTCCAGCACCCAGGTCTTGTACTTCTGATCCTCTTCCGATATCGGCATCATCAATTTCCTTTTTTGTTTTATCGTATTCTTCCATCAGAGATTCGTCAACAACCATGTCATCTTTGACAAATCTTTCGAAATGCGGCCGTCCCTTGGGGCTCAACCCCTTAACCACCATTTGGGCAAATTCGGCTGCGGTTTTTCCGGCTTTCAGGACATCGTTAAGCATTTCCTGCAACAACGGCTTAAGTTGAGCATAGGTATTTTCATCTGCATCTTCTGTGGAGAAACTACCCCGTTCTCCCAAGATGGAATTCATCTGTTTCAGTTTGTCAAAGGCATTCGCAAGGTGCTGTTTCGATTCGGCCAACTTCCCCTTGGCGGTTACTTTCTTAGCCTCTTTGTCAAATTCAGCGAGAAGGTTTTCCGGGTCATAGCCTTTGGGGGCTTTCTTTTTTTCTCGATTCTCATTCTCGGGAATTGCTTTGGATTCTTCCTTAGACTCGGCCTTTTCCACACTTTCGGGTGTTTTCTCGACAGATTTGACGGAATTTGCGGATAAGGCATCTTCCTTTTGATCAATGGCAACCGGATCCTTTGCCAAGGTGTCCTTGCCATTTTCATCCTTTTTAATCCGCCAGTGGTTTCCGTCCTTCTTCACAATGGTGCCGGTTTTTGTCCCGCGGGTTTTTGTCTCCCAGGAAACGGCCTGACCGGGTTCAAGGGTAGGAATCTCCTTTTTTTCGGATTCAAGAGAAAGCTCATTATTTCCGGCAAGTTCCTTCGTGTCCTGAGAAGGGATTTTATTACTTATTTTTTCCTGGGAAATTCTTTTTATTTGCTCATTTTCAAGAGCAACATATACGGTTTGATTAACACCATCTATCTTGTCCCCGGAAATAACTATACCATCGTACCCCTCTGTTATCATATTTTCTCTGAAAGAGATTGCACCGCCTTCCATCTTTGAAGCATTTTCCATTTGCTTCCATGCACCTTGCCCATTAAAAAGAAGAGGTTTCTTAAATTCAAGGTCAGCCTCAATAACATTGGGACCATATGATTTTTTGGCGGTTTCGGCTTTGTCGGTAAACCATGTGCCAAGGGTATCAAGTGAATCCTTTCCATTCGTCTTATTCTTTTGAGCAAACTTTCTGTCAAACGTATCTATCTCTTTTGAATGAGTACCATGATATGCCTTGACGGTAAGGGATTCTGTTGTGTCCTGGGCGATATCTTTGAACGTGGGCAGGGCCTTGGTTTTCTGTGTGGGCTCCGCCTTCTCCCGATCAGCAAAAAACCTTTTGTTGCTAAGGAATGCGGTTGACTCTTTATCACCCCGCTCCACCTGACCGGCCAACATTTCATACCCTTGTCCACCAGTTGTCAATTGATGGACAATATCTTCAGGGACACCGTGTTTTTCTGCAATCTCACCCCGTTTCTCTTTGGTCATTCTCTGTCTTGTATCAATTGCGTCTTGGGCAATATCAACGGCCAGGCCTGTAAGGGATTTTTCCCCCATTCTTTGTTGGCTTTGTCCTGCGAAAGCAATAAGATCCTTGGATATGCGATCTTCGATTTCAGTTCGCCATGTAAGCTCATCTTCACTGGAAAGGTCCGGGGCTTTCTCAACGGGTTTCAATTCGGCTCCCGGTTTAGAAGTTAAACCCGGATCCTTCTTTTCCTCTACCGGTCCCTCAACCGGATTTAAAAAAGGGTCTTCCACATCAAGGCCGTCATTGATCCGGTCAATCTGGTCCTGCTGTTCAATCTGGCCCTGATTCGATGCCCTGTTTATTTCATCATCCGTCATTTGCGGGGGCTCAACGGGGGGAACCTCATTTTCCTGGACCGGGTCCGCCTGTGTTTCAACGGGCTCTGGCTCAACAATCTCCGACGGCTCTATGATTGTGGGCTCAACTTTTTGACCTGCACGACCAAAGGCGTTGATATTTTCAATGGATTTATCCCGGATATCCCTAAGTCCGGCTTTCGTGTCCCTGGCCAGAACATTGAAGGCATTTGTTGAACTTTGATCTCCAACGGGGGGCATTTCATTCCCCGGGCCCGGGACGGTTTCACTTTCCGGTATAGTTTCATCCAGGACCGTATCCTCTTTAATAGGGGGAGCCTGTTTCATTCCACTGACAATCCCCTTGGGAACGGCACCCATTCCACCACCAACCAAACCGGCTCCGGCAGATTCACCAATCCTGAATAGATTCTCTTTGGTTAATAGCTTTTCATCGGTATTGGCAACGACATTGAGGATTGCAAGGGTTTCCTGTCCGGCTTCCTGGACGGCTTCCGAAGGCATGGTTTCAACGAGTTCCTTGGCAATGGCCTTGGCGACTCCACCCTTGCCGGTGCTTACGGCATCAAAAAAGGTATCAATGATTTTGGCATTACCACCGGGGATAAATTCAACGGCAGTTGCCAGGGAACCAAAAAAAGCAGAGGACCAAGGGGCCTTTACTCCATGCTCATTCCTGAGTTCTCCATACATCCCTCCAGTTTCAAGAGGAAACATGCCGGCAGTAAGACCGGCCTTGGCACCAATCTTGGCCGCCTTTTTTGTAAGGGCCTTTTTTGCAGCAATCTCCACTCCTTGTTTTACAAACTGTTTTGCAACGAGAGTAGCACCGCCAGCACCCATAGCAGAGGAAATGGCAACCTCCCCCATGATCGGGACCAGTTCGGCAGCCGTACCAGCCACCCAACCAATCGGACTATCAGAAAATTTGTCTTTCGGATTAAGGGAAGCGGCATGTTCATGTTCTTTAAACTTCTCCATGCCATATTCTTGAATAGCCTGGCCGGTTTCTTCTGCACCCATTTTTTCAATGACATCACCACCCAGGGCCGCCATACCTGCAAATCCACTCACGACGCCATGGCCACCACGGACCAGGCCCCGTTCTACATCCCCCATGTTCTTTTCATTGAAGTCCCGGGTAACGGTGTCTTCATAATCCTGGGGGGCCATGCCGAGAAGGGTGCTATTTATCTGTGCATCAGTATAATCGTTTTTCCTTAACTGATCGTAATCCTGTCCATTCTTTTTAGAAAGGTATTGGGCAATATCACTTTCTGATACTTCTTTCAGTGCAGCATCTAAATCAAAAGGCATTATCTTCTCCCCAGGGCGGCCGTAGCCATGTCGTTAACTTGTTTACCATCACCTGCTTCTTTGATCATCTCAACAAGTTGGTCCTCGGTAGCATCTGGAAATTTACTTTTTAAGGTTTTTGCAATGATTTTTTGTTTTTGCAGATCGGTTTCTATCCCGGCATCCCGAATAGCTTTTTCTATTTTACCCTCTCCAACTAATTCATGTTTGCCAGAGTGGTTATAACTAAGAAGTTTTTGAACTGCCGTTAATGGGGTTGTGGCAGGTTCGTCACCGAAGCCAAAACGGTAAATATCCTTGATTTCATCTTTAGACATCTGGGTTATGACGGGTTTATCATCTGCCACCGCTGCCGGGTCCGCTTTGGTATCAGAATCGAACTTGCTGACATTATCATCAATTATAGCCGGATCTCCCCCGCCCTGTTGTTTTTCCCCCATGGGCAGAACGGACAGTCTAAAGGCTTCTTTTTTACCACCAGGCCAGCCGCCATTTGTATCAATCACCACGCCACTCTCATCCAATAAGGAAAGGTTATGGTCCTTTGCCTGTTTCAAAGCGGCTTTATAATTGTCTCTCGTGACAATACCGGAAACTATGTCCGATTCTTCATCCCGGACAAAACCCTTGTTCTGCATGAGGAAAGATTTAACACTTCTTTCATACATACCTTCGTTCATTTTCGGATTCTTGATGGTCCAGCCATTTCCCCGGTACTCATTTTCCATGGCCTGGCTTTTGGCTGTATAGGAGTTTCCCTGATCATCGTAAAAGGTTCTCGCTTGATATTTCCCGCCTTTACCAAGGGCAGCTGTCTGTTTTGCGGCCAAGGCTGCCTTATTGTTTCTTTCACTGGCCAAGGCGTCGAGGGAATTGATTTCAGCGGTTGCTTTATCTCTTTTCTGATTTTCCTTTGAATTTCCAGCATCATAAAAGGCATCCCAGGACGGATAATTTGCAAGAATCTCCCCGGTTCTTTCATCTCTAACAGTGATGTCTACGCCACCATCCTGATCCATGACTTTTACCTGTGCGTTTATCAGGGTGGCGGTCCCGCCACTGGTCTTGCCATGCTTCGGATTTGCCTCTTCTTTTAGATTTTCAAGTCTTTTGGCTTCGGCCCCGGCAGCCATGACACCAAAGAACTCTTTTTCTCCCAATGCGTTCATGGCTGTGACAACTTCATCAAGACCTTTCTTTCCGCTTTTTTGAAGTTTACCGGTTCGCCTATCAAAATAACTTACGGAAAATGATTTTGTTTCGGGGTCAAATTCACCAAGCTGATAGCCACTTAGCTTTAAATCCTTTGACATTTTGACCAGGCCATTCACAACCATATCTGTTTTCCCCGCCGCCAAAGCATCATTGACAAGTTTTCTGGTGTTAAAAAACTCTTTGGCATGTTCCCGGATTATGGGTATCCGGGCTTCCATGAATTTTTTTTGGGCCTCTGCTGATGCCCCATACAGCCCTATTACGTTGGCCTTGGCTTTTTGTCCTACGACACCGGCAGTTAAATTTGAAGGAATTTTTTCAAGCGGTAGACCGGGGTTACTATCTATCCATGCGGATATCCCGCTGCTCCGTTCTGTGACATCGGCTTCCATCTTTTTATCAGTAATATTCAAATCAGCAGCAAGACCCTTGGAATAATCTTCTTTTGCTGCTATTTTGCTCCGTTCCGATCCGGTCAACTCCACCGGCTGTACTGGCAATTGATCAGGAGCAACATACGCCCCATCTACTTCATACGGCTTTGCCGTTTGCGGACCAGCGCCAAGGGCGGCTAAATTGTTCTCATAATCTTCGTTGAATTCTTGCTGCTGGTCAAACGTGATCCTGCTTTGCCCCATGGCCTGGATGTTCCTAAAACCAGCGGCAATGCCCATAAAATCGTTATATCCGTATCTGCCATGCTTATCCGGCATTATAAATCTCCCTTGTTTTTCTTCCGATTTGAGATTACTGTCCCTTTAAACATAAAGGAGCTCCATATGAAAAAATTCGCTTTGATCGTTTTCTGTTTGCTGTTTGTTGGATGTTCTTACACACCTAAAACCACCCAACTCAAAAGTATCCATGCCGGCCTGTCTCAAAAAGAAGTCATCCAGCATTTTGGGGAAGATCCCACCGGGATTCATTTTGTTGATGGCCATTATGTGCTTCATTATCTTCTCTACACCCCTGATACGCATATGCAAGATTACTACTTTACATTTAGTGATGATAAGCTTGTTGGTTGGGAAGGAAGGCATAGACCCCGTGGAACTTCTCCAGGTGGGGTATTGCTTTCCATCCCCATGGTATCAAGATAAAAAATAAGAGCCAATTCCTACAGCGGCACCGATAGCCGCACCGTATGGCCCGGCTGCTGCCCCTGTGGAAACCATTGTTCCAATTTGAGCCCCCGCCGCAGCACCGCCCATCCCCGACATCGCGGCACCACCCGCTGTCGGGTCCGGTTTCCCCGGGGGCTCGATGTCCTTCATCATGCCCCCATAAGTGGATCCGGCCTGAGACATACCGTTCATGGCCTTACCTATTGGATTTTCAACTGTATACATATTTAATCCCTATTTTTATGAAAACAAAAACGACCCGATTGGGTCATATTTGCCGTTTCCGCCAAGCATTTCGGGCACAGTCCCGGCGATGCCTTTTCCGACCACTTTCTCGGCTTTAGAAGCCATCCCGGTTGGATCTGTTATTTTATCGAGAGTTTCAGTTCCTTTTTTGCCAAGGCCATCTTCAATAAGTGATGTCTGCAAAGGGGACATACCACCGTATCGCAGCCCCCTGGTATTCCGCTCATGGGTTTCATTCGGATCGGTAATCCCTGCAACTTCATCGGCTTTCATCTGATCCAATGCCGCCGCCGCGCCAATACCACCAACCCAACCAAGTGCGCTGCCAGCGACTTCCGGGGCAACGGTCTGTACTGCTTGCCCCCCACTATAAACATTTGAGACTGTACCCATTGCATTTGGACTTTGAGGCCGAGTCACCTGGGTATTTTGATCCATCTGGCCATAAGTGGTTTGGGCCTGAGACATGCCGTTTATGGCTGACCCTATTGGATTATTAACTACGTACATTTGTTAATAGCCCATCGCATTTGTGAGCCGTCCGTAATTTTCTTTCTCGGCACCGCTTCTGGCTGTGGTCCTTGCACCTGATATCGTTTTTGCCCTGTTTATGGCATTTGTGTTTGTCATGGATGCGAACTTACCTGAATTGGGATTAACGCCCATCCTTGCCGCCCCCCTGCCCATAACGGCCTCGGAATTAGCAAAAGAATGGGCCGCATCTGCCCCGGCCTTGTTCGCTTCTCCCTCCACATCAAGACCATCAAGAGATTCTTTGAAAAAAGCATTTCTTACGGGCGCTTTCTCTTTTAAGGCGACCTGGGCATCATCGGCCTGGGCACCGGTAAGGGCTAAAGTTTTTTGGGCTGCCTCGGTTTGTCCCGGGAGCAAGGCCAGGTTCGATTCGTTTGTAGCGGCTGCCAACTCGGTTTGTCCGGGGAGCAAGGAAAGGGCTGAATCATTTTTGGCAATAGCAAGATCAGTTTCACCCGGAATCATATCCATGTTGGCATTGATTTGGGCCTCTTCCATCGGCTTATAGCTTTCCTTCCAGAAATTGTAATAATCTTCGGCCATGCCCTGCTGCGACTCTGCGATTGTCGCCATTCGGTTATTATATGCGGCATCGAAGCTGTCTCCGCCGCCGTCCGAGCCCTTAAAATAGACCAATCTTTTTTTAAAATAGTCTCGGTTATCCTGATAAATCATGTGTCATTCCTCGTATAACAAACAAAAGTAGCTCTCTCGCTTTTTTGCTTTTCATGGTTCCAAATGGCATTGGGGACTTTTCCGACGACCTTCGCACCACAAGACAATGCAAAATTTAAGGCAAACTCGTTCCATTCCGGAACGAACCCGGTAAAGGCATCAAAAATAAATTTCCCATCATTGTCTTTCATGTGAATCAGTTGGGAAATGGCTACGGTCCCGACATCAACACCGCGACCCCAAACTTCTTTAAAGCAACAAAAATGGTTTCGTGCAGTGTGGTTTTCAAAACGATTTAGCCAGGTATAGCCAATCACATCCTTCTCATGCATGAGGACATAGAAAAGGGTATTGGGGGATTGCATGACGACTAAGAACTCATCGCTGTTTGATATGGTCCCTTCGTAGAAAACAACGCCATTGGTGCCATCGGCAACCGTTCTGTCGAAAAGGCTCTTTATCGCTGCATCCGGGATGTTCCAAGCCCCTTTTGTCTGTGCATATGGGAATAAATCAATTTTCATATCTACTATTTACCCTATTAGATTCTTTTTGGGAATTTTGGCTTAAACTTCGATGGTTATCAATAACAAATAACATTTCGCTCTATTATGATTTGACAACCGGCACCAGGCCGTTTGTGTATTGAGCCCACTAAGCACTTCCTTCCATCATCAAAAGAAACCCGGAGTGGGTTTCTTTATATCCAGCCCTTGAAGCCACGACGATTAATACTTGAACAGCCTCTTGAACCTCATTAGGCAGAGTCCAGGTTATAAGGGCGCCGTCCTGAGAGGCTTCACTATTAGTCACATGAAGCTCGTAGGTGGTTTGAGGGTGATAATTTGAGATTGTGACCCCTACCTGTTCAGATGCGGATCCGGTAGCTGGTCCCTCCAGAACAGGTGCCGCCATTGTGCCCAGAATAAGCTTACCGGCGAGGTTCTGGGCAAAATGTATCCCGGTTTCCACAAACACCTGGGGGGTGTTCATCTCCACAATTACCCGTGAGGTGCCCACCTCCACAGACACCTGGGAGGTGTTCAGTTGCACGAAAGTCGTTTGGTCACTCATGACGAAAACTCCCTTGTAATTGCAGGTTTGATCTTTAAAACACCCGTTTCCAAGGTTGCAATCTTCTCTTCATCATCTAAGAAATACCGGAACCTTAGATCATAATTGTATTTTCCCGAGGCTTGTGTTGTATCTTCTTTGGATAGAGATAGAAGTATTCGTCCACTTAGATTTTCAAGGTCTGGTTCAGAACCTTGCGCCACTATTTTCAACAAGGCTTCCTCGTCATCCTCCCTTTTGTCATTTGTCTGTTTAACGGTGAAGTAAAGGGCGGCCCCTTCCACGGAAAGCAGATTTTTAGCCTCATCCGTGAATATGAATGGAATGTCTCGGGTTTCACCCTGGTAAAAATCTTTGATTAGAATGCCCATAATATTCGCTCCTTTTACTCTTTGGGGAATCTGGTCTTAACCACCAGACAATCCGTATTGTATTGATCAAGTTGTGTCTGTCCTTCGGCCTGGGTGTCGGGATCTGGGCTTGATATTTTTACGCCGGCATCCAGAGGGATGGTCCTGTCTGGATAGAGCATCTGTCGCAACCAGTCATAACGAAAGATACGCCACTGTGCCGCCGTCATTGAATCGCCATAATAGTATTGGCCGTCCAGGTAAGCCTGAATCACCATGTTCAGATCTGTGTCTGGTTTATTGATATTGTCGTAAATTGTATCAAGAACTGCTGTTGCCATACTAATCTCCTATTACTATAAATCCCAAGGATCCGGTTGTAATGACAGCCCCGCCGGATAAACTACAGGTTAAATTATCTAAAACGCCGCTTACGTTGTCGCCACCATTATGGGAGCTGATTTCACTTCGGGTGTTTGCGGTTTTTGCAATGGACAGGTAAACGCTTGTGATATCGTTAGATGATATTGGTGTTGAAATTGTAATGGATGAGTAAGAACTGCTCACGGTATAAATAGAGGACCAAGAACTGCTTAACCAGGCACCGTTTGTGTAATAAACAAGCTTTGATCTCATTTGGATCCGGCAGCGGTTATAATCGCCGTCAAACCACTCTCCGCAGTAACCTGACATCCTTATATTTGCGGTAAGTTTCCTTGTATTTGCTGGAAGGGTATAGCTTGACGTATTGGCACTGGAGCCACCAGAACAAGAAGATCCTGGAGCAACTAAGGCGGATCCGTCCTGCGATTCAAGGAAAGAATCCCCTTTAATCCGGAACTTACCGGATGAAACCTGTTCAATGTCTGTGAGCCCAATTCTGACTTTCTGAGATTGTGCGACATAACTTCTATGGAATGTGAGGTTGTCCACAGCAAAAACAGAGACCGAAGGCGGGTCGGACCAATACCCATCAAGTATATGCCATTCACCACTGTCAATAATGCCTCCGCTCACTTGTTTCAAGGACTTTACAGATCTGAGTACCCCATCAAAATACTTATAGAAATTAAGTTCGGCTGCGGTCATTTGGCAGAAATCACCGGTATCTGTATTTGCAATTGTAAGAGCCCCCGCCGGGTCCACCACCCCCGGATTAAACATACCATTCGGGTTTCTAAAATCTGCGTCGTTGGTGGCCCCTTCCTCACTCCAGTTTGCATTGTCGAGAGTGACCGGTCTTGCAATGGTTCCAAGGGTTCCAGGCATCTCAACTGATTTTGCAAGAACCCCCGCTTCATCTGAATGGAACACTTTGATTTTTATCAAATCGGTGGGAGTACCACCCGTGGACCAGACCTTAAGGCTGTTACTGCCTTTGAGTAAATCACTTGCAAAAACTGTTTTAACAACTGCCATACCCTTCCCCTTATGCCGCCATAATGTAAATCATGGTTTTGCTATCCGTTGTTGCAATGGATCCCATGTTAGGTGTGCCATCAGTCCCATCGCAGATTTTCCACCCCGTAGGCATTGCGTTTGCCTGATTCCATAAAATGACACTTGTTAACGGGACTGGCACAATGGGGTTTCCACCGGGGGTCTCCCCATCATGAACAACAGGGATCTTCTTGTCCTCGTCAACGGTAATTTCATTTTTTTTCCCGGTGAAGGTGGCATGTTTGGCAGTTGTATCACCCCTAAACTGCAACTGAGTTGCCTTTGCTTCAAGTGACATTTATTTTATTCCTTATGATAGGTCGAAAATCTTCACGATGCGCTCAAAGTGAGCCATAACATTTGCCGGAGCCGTAACATTTGTAAGGGTCAATGGGTTTTCAGTACCGATGTGATCTCCTGTCCACCCAGCAAATCGGTAGTGTAAAAGGGAGGTCGGAGCAACAGATGTTGCATCACTATAGGCCTGAACAATCTGATTAAGATCTCCACTTAAAGTTCCACCGATCCCAGACACGGAAAAATTAACATCGAGCATATCCAATTCAAAGTTTGCTGTGATTGTTTGAGAACCAGTCACGTTCGTAACTGTCAAAGGGTTTGAACTGCTTGTGACCGATCCTGTCCAGCCGACAAATTTATAATTAGCATTTGGAACAGCTGTAACGGCTGAACAGTTGTTACCATAGGTAATTGCTTGGGAGGTTGTTCCTGATATGGAACCACCGGAGCCGGCCGCAAAAGTGACGGAATAAGCTGTTAGAGTGATGGACAGATAAGGCGGAGAGGAGCCTGTAGGGCTATACATCTTAGCAGACCGATAGGTCTCGGCGCCTGGTATGGAACCTTGAGTAGAATCCCCTAAGATTAGTTTTGTCCAAGAAGTCTTGCTGATGAAGTTACGACCAGTTGAATTTAATGTAAGAGTTTTCCAACCATTAGCATTCGTACAGGCAACAGAGCCACCCAAACCAGTGGTATAATTCCAATTGGCAAGTTTCTGGCCTGATGGTGGCAATGAATAATTTCCACCATAGCATACGACTGTGCTGTCATAAAACGTGTTAAAATTAGCAGTGTCCTTTGTCCAAGGTCTTTGATAAAAGTGGAGGCTTGCTGCTGCTATTGGCCCACTGTCAGGCAGGCCTGATGTGTTAAATGGGAACTGGATTCTGTATTGCGACGGCATGTCTAAGGTCATCTTATCCCCGGGGATAATATTCCTCGCATTTACAACCATTACCTCTGCTGGCCGGCCGGCATCAAACACATCAGTATTTTGTGCTGGCGGAATCGTGGTTGCCGACGAGTGACCAAAATAGCTTGTATTAGAATAATATGTATAGGCATCCACATAGGCAGCTGCCTGGGTTAAACCTCTTAACACTGCATCTGGGTCTGGATATTTTATGTATTCATAAGTTCCATCATTTAGAAGCCTTAATGAATGCAGAGTACCCGCCTCCATCACTTCCATCTGCTCATCCATCAATACAGGCCGAAGGATTTTGAATTTAAAATTTCCCTCTTGATCAGTAATGTCGAAACAACCTGTCTCACCCTCTTGATAGTAAGTGCTACCAGCTTCAGATATAACCTGAGTATCTACAGAGATGAGTTTATCAAGATGGGGCTGAAAGACAGCCTCAAGATCCTCATAAGTTTTGTCGGTAAGGAATTGATGGGGGTAGGCTAATTCTTTGCCCTCAATGTAGTACGAAAGGAAATCAGAGACATCTTTCAGAAAGACAATTACGGTATAGCTTCGGCCGCCCTCAGTCCAAACAGCACCACCGATCAACTTACCATTCATTATGAATGTATCGGCTGGCCCGATAATTATTGACTCCCCTGTTAAATCCTCTAAGGCCTTTTTAACGATCTCATTGATCTCATTTCGATCAACAGGAGCATTATACACAGACAATGCAAACTGACCTTCATTCGGCCAGGATCTACAGGAATTGTCAGGAATATTAGCTGCTGTGTAACCTTCGGGAAGACCTGAGATATCAGCTTCATACATCGGAGTTGACACAGAAATAGTCTTATCAGTAAAGACTCCCTGCAAAATGCCAAACTCATTTGATGCAAGTAGTTCCTCTTTTAGATCATTCCAGATCGGAGCAGTTGTATAACCTAACTTATGTTGAATCCCTCCTGGGATTGCAGATCTAATTTCATACTGTTCAGTGATCTCAGTATTTGAAACCTTTAACCCCTTCAGATCTAAGGTGAACTTAACCTGAAAATCATCAGCCTGAATGGGAACTTTAACCATCTGCCGGTTGAATATTTTATGGTGCTTCAGAACAATGTCACCACAATCATCTGTGGTCGAATCTATGGCAACAGGCTCGGTTATGTTGATTGGAAAAACCTGCTTGTCAAAGATCATCTCTTCTGGAGTAAACTCCAACTGCTCCGTGCCAAGGGTTTGATTTACATCCGGTCTAATACCAAGGTATTTTGTCTTTTCACCATCAGCCCTAACTCCAACAGATCGGAACCCTTGTTTTCTAAGCTTGATCTCTCCGGTTTTTCCAGTGGCGTCCTCTATAGATTCAATGTCCAGGGGAAGGTACTGCTCAGTTTCATCCTTATAATAATGAGGATCCTCGTCCATAAACTGGTGATAGGTAATAGTTCCATCACCATTATCCAGCATTTCTCTATGTCGGCTTACTGGTGAAAATTCACTCATAGCTTACTCCTGCGCTGCGGGACTGAATGTAAGGGTGACAGAAACACCTTTTGGGGCAGTCGCTCCAACAGAGGTTACATCGACAAATAAGAGATCCCCTGTTAGCAATTCGCTATTGGTAGGGTGCATCACTCCATTTGACGATTGGTAGTTTGCCCCTAAAGTGACGGGTGAAGAAAGCATAGTCCCGTTGCCGCCGACTCTCCGCCTGATTATATTTATTCCAGCATCAGTCCCAACAGTATGGGCAACAACTAAGACGTCTGTGAGCTTAAAACCATTAAGAGCGGGTGATACTGCATAACCAATTGTCCCGGTGCCAACAACCAAGTTGTCTGCAAAATCACAGAGGGGGGTGCTGATTGTCCGGCTGATTAAGGCTGCCTCCTGGGCAATCAACCTGGCCACCTGATTATCGCCCTCTGCTGTAACCTTGTCGGCTTCTGATTGAAGACGAGCCACCTGAGTATCGCCTTCTGTGACGATCCTGATTTCTGTGGCCAGTGCGATATCCCTGGCAGCTTCGGCTGATGCCTGTGCAGTTTGAGCCAAAAGGAGATTAGATTTCCCCACCTCATGACCGCCGGCAGTTAAGCCGTCATGAATCACCAAAGTCCATTTATCAGAATCAATGGTGATTTCCCGCTCTTTACCGATATAGGTAGCATGTTGGGCTGTCGTACCTTTTCGGAATTTGAAGACGGTAGACATTAAGCAATGCTCCCCAAATCAATAACTTCATCTGTGGCTTCGGACAGGTCAATTACCTTACCCACCTTGTCGTCCAGGTCTCCACAATCCCAAGACGTCGTTGTTAAAACCTCACCATTCAACATGATTTCAATAATTCCAGTAAACCCGTCAGGCACCTCTATTTGGACGATGGCCCCGCCTTCAACGTCTGAGTCAAATAAAAATTCATCTGCACCGAGGTGATCTGTATTGAGGTTAAGAGGTTCGGTGCCCTCCCATGTGTAAATAGCCTCGTCAGAACTTGCTATGAGTTCATCTACGCCTTCGGCATCAAGCTCTCGTAAGGTTGTGGGGGCATCTGTAAGGTTCCCATATCCGGAACTGCCAGAACCAATGGTCATGGACATATTCCATAATTTGGCCGTTTTATTGTCGAATTTATAACCACTGAGGCCTTCAATATAGTTTCCGCTTTGGAGTTTAAGCCCCACAAAGACCTCGTTAAAATCAACATGATCCGCTTTTATTTGTCCGGCCTGGATTGCATTTGCAAGAATGGACTTATCAACCAATAGGTTCCCATCAATGGCTATAGTGGGAACACCGTCAATATCCCCCTGCATAAGAATACCGGTTCGCTTCCATTTTTCATGAGGGGGAGAGTTTCCAAGGTTGCCGTCAACTTTGCTTGTGTATACCCTTCCCCCACTGTCTCTGCACCGTTCATCGGTTGCATAGGGCCTCAAGGGATCATGAAGTTCAGGAGTACCGCCTTTTAAGACTTCTAAGACTTCGTTAATTGTCTGTGCAATTGACTCATTCCCGGCAACGGTCAATCCGCCTTGAACAAGAGAAGGATGCCACTCTGAATACTTTTGAGCATAACTGAAAGACCGAATCCAATAGGTCCAATCGGCTGTCGGATCAATGCCACTGTTGATAAACTTTGCGGTTTTTCCTCGGTTGCCTCTGGTAAGCGAAACGATCCCAATATTTTCAGCATCACTAAGGTTTTGGCTATTCTTTGCCCCCCAAACCTCAATATGCGAAACAATCTCACTCGCAGGGTTGCCCCACTCAAGGGTGTGGGAATAAGCCCCCTTTGTCACCACAAGGTTTTTCGGGGGATCCGGCATAGCAAGGGAACCAGAAGAAGAAGAAACGATGGCATACGGATCCCGACCTGTGGTTTTTAAAAACTTGCCTACATCAATACCAAGTCTTTCCAAATCACTGACCCGCAAAGCCTTGTTCATATCGGTATTTCTACCCTGTCCGGACAAGGCTTCAACGGCATGTTTTAAAGCCGTTAGGAACGGTATCTCATCTGCCGTTGCATTGGCTGGCAGGTTTGGGATATTGGGATCGACCATTATACGGCCCTCACGATTTCAATGACTGAAAGGCCGATCATTATTCGGTCAACTGTTGCCATTCCCTCAACTTTAATTTGCAAGGAACGGCCACCAGGTAGTTTGATCCGGAAAATCTTATCATTGCTTACCTCCTTGGTTGCGGACAAAACTCCATCCACATAGAAGGACAGGGTTACACTCCCCGCCGTAAAATTCCCTGTGACTTTCCCAGCCGTATAGCTTCGCCGTGAATTGGTTTCAAAGAGTTTTGATATCCAGGAGTAATCAGAACTGCTCCCGGATTGAAAAGAAACGATCTCCCTTGTTGCGGCCTTGGTTTGAACCAGATAAAGCATGTCAGCATAGGCAGAGTATGTGCCGCCGTGAACATTCTCATCTGTGGTGATAGGCTTGTATTCACCGGTTTCCAAATGCAGTGAAAACCCGGTTTTTGTGCCTGCAAAAAAGCCCACATAAGATTCGTCATAATAGAATCCCAAAAGGTTCTCAGGTCCAAGTGCCTTCCATTGCTTCTTTTTGAAAAGTTTATTGGTAATCAGGCTGCCGGTGCCAGCTTCGTTGATGTGATACAAGCCGTCAGGAGAGGCATAAACGACACCGCCCGGGATATTCACGATTGAACGGGCCGAAACACATTTTTGTTTGTATCCCAACCGGCGCAAAGACATGGTTAACGGATCCTGGCCAACCAGCAGGTACGGAACTGTTTTGGTAAGGACAACGACGACGCCCCCGGTATCCCCAAGCCCAACAATATCAGATTCAGTAGGCATGCTATATGAAGCCGGGAAGGCATAGGGGATAAAAACCTCGGACGGGTATACGGTATTCCCCTTAAACCCGAAGACCAGCCCGTATGATGTTGCAATCAATCCGGATAGAGTTTCCTCGGGGCATGTCCATTCCGTCGTGGGCAAAACTTCCCCCAGGTCATCATCTGTCTTGCTGTCATCATAGGTAGTGGTAACAACCGCCATTTCATCAACGTATTGATACTCAGAACCGCTGTAGCCGTTGTTTAGTCGGTATATTCGAAAATGAGTTACATATACACCTGTCGCGGTTGCATCGGTGAACCCGCTCAGCCTGGGAGTTATTCCGGAATAGAAATCAATGACACCGGTTGGTGGTGATGGGGCCGATTCAACTTCGCTGCCATCCTCCCATTTTCCCACAAGTGTATAAACATATGAGGAAGAATGAACCACATCTTCTCCGGGAACACCTTCAAGGGAAATGGTCAATGTGTTGGTCGGGGCCGGAATACCCAAACGGCGGGTAGTCGTCGGAAAAGGAGAGGAAACCAACGACAACACGGCGTTTGTCTCTTTTGGGTATCCGGCCCCGGTAAACATAATTCTGTTCCCTGAATCAGCGACCAGGGATTTTACAACATTCACATTCTCCGCCCATTGTAGGAAGGATCCATCCATATCATGGATGGTCGTGATACCTGCCTCCACATCCTGAATCGGAGTGTTCCCATTAACAGGCTGTAGGTTTCCCGACTCAAAGTCACAATTAACTGAGCTTGACGCATATTCAGCCGGGAGAAGCTTGTTCGATATCTTAGGAATCTCTCCCTTAAACCCACTGATATCAATCATATCCCCATTCTCCGGGATATTCTTTTTTCGGTTGGCATGTTCTTGGCGAATACCTTTTTCATTGCAGAATTGACATCAGTTTCAAAAACTTGAGAATGTAGCCCTGCTGCCTTTGGATTTGTCCATGGTTTTTCAGGCATAACCATAAGCTTAACCTTGGCACCGGCTGCAATGGACTGATACCAATCATTATAAAGGATATCCGGCAATGCCGTTGCATTCCGCAAGGGCTTCAGGGAAACATACACGGCCATGTCATAATCGGTTGCCGCCTTCCCATCAAAATCAATGGTGGTCCCGTCGTTTTCAATTTCATATGTGGTGTCTTCACCAACCACGATTTTGTTTATCTCAACAAGGCCGGTATTCGTCGGGAGAGTGATGGTATGGGATTCCGCATCTTTTGACACTGATTCGGTGAGCTTTGTGGTATAGATGCCGGATCTTTCACAAAACTCAATGGCAGAACTCAACACCTCTTCTTTTATAAGGGCATTTGGGCAGCCTGGGACATCACGGAGAACAGTCGTTATAAATCTAATCATTCATCACCGCCTTTAAAATCTCTCTGCCCTGGTATTTTTTTCCAAGAAGGGTATAAAAGTTTTGTAAATGCTGAATACCAAGGGAAACAGCCATGTTCTCATTTTCCATAGAGAGACATCGCCACAATAGGTATTCTTTGATTGCCGGCAGGTAGATATCCGACAAGACCAAGGTATCAGTGGCATCCGTGATCAAATCAACGGCTTTGGCATACGACAATTTGATTTTCTGTGTATCATTGGATGGCACCGGATAAATCCAAAAAGCGGTTGGCCGTTCTTCTTCAAACATGAAATGCTCTATTCCGGTGGTTGTCTCTTCAAGCATCCATGAGGGAAGAACATCGTCCATGACTTTTTTTTCAATCTTTCGGACAGGACCACCGGCAACATTCCTGGGAACATCAATGAACCTTACGCCACCATCAGGGATAGTCTGCATGGCATCTTGACCAAGGGTAAAATCCTCGGTCTTAATATGTGCATCAACACCCAGGAGAATGATGGCATTTTGGGCCTCGGTTACGTATTTGAACAAAGTGTCTTCTGTCCAAACGACCTGGTCGGTATCATTGAGCTGCTGTTCAATATCGTCGGTGATAATGTCCGAAAAAATTGTCATTTATATTATCCTTTTTCCGGCACGGCTTTGTTAAACCCTTCAACACCGGCCTTTTTCCTGGCTCTGGTTCTTCTCTCTTGCCAGCCCATGGCCTCTTCAAGATGGGTGATGGTAAGAGCATTCTCCCGGCAGGGAAAACGATCATTAAGGGATTGAATCAGGCAAAGGGAGTATTCAAGGATGTCCTGGGCCTGGCAACCGTTGACACCGACTTCGCTCACCGGATCTGATTGAATGGTTAGAATGACCTTCGGCGGAATCCCTTCAAGCTCTCCGGCATCATCAATGCAAATAAACTCTTTCAGCTCCGAATCCATACGGTTCAGGGCATCCACGATATGACGGACGGGTTTTGTTGTGGATCTGGCACCACAAGTGCAATCGGGTCCACCGGCACAAACATCATCCGCGATCTGTTCTTCATAGGGCATCGGTTTCGGAATCTCTTCCGGCTCAAAACCATAAACAGCCGATTGCATCAAAAAGCCCATCAAGAACCAGATCTGGTCCTTAATTTTCTTCATGCAGATTTCAGCACCGATCTCTTCACTGTAATTGGCAGGATCCACGCAAGCACTTGATTCTGTGATAACAAAGCCATTCAGCAAAACGCATTGAACCAGGGTTGTTTTTGATTTGGTCCCGGGAGGTGTGATGGTAAGGACTTCAATCTTTGAAATCATGTTTTCCACATCTTCGGGATGAATCTTGTTTTTATCGCCAACAACAAGGACGTTCTGTTTACGGAAAAACTCTTCCGGACACCAGGAAACATAATCGTCACTGTATTTGACCAACATGCCTTTTGTCGCCGGATCTTGATCTTTCGGGATATCCCAACCCTTGTACTCGTTATATTCTCCAAGGGTCATAGCTTTGCCCCCGACCATTTTCACTCCAATGAAATTATCCATTGTCAAAATCTCCTTTGTAATCTGCTGAATTATTCCTTGGCATCGGTTTCGTCAGTATCGGCCGGTCCATCGGCACCCATCTCACTCAGGGCATCTTCAGTGGCTTTTTCGGCGGCTTTAATCTCGACCTTGGTCGGCTTCTTGGGCTTATCCGGTTTTTTGGCCGGTTTTTTGGCCGGTTCAGAAGTCTCTTCGAAGGATCTGCCAAACTCTTTCAGCAGGTATGCCCCGTCGCTTTTTTCCACCTTCACGGGCTCTTTGCCCTTGAAATGGTATTTTTCTTTAAGCTCGGGCCTGGTCAGTTTCAGTTCTTTTTTTGTTCCGGTATAAATCAGGTACGTGGCCATGGGTCACTCTCCTTTATTTAGAAAATGATGGGGGGAGACTGAAAACCAATCTCCCCCCGTTTGATTAGGCGTTAGGATCCACGCAAGCGGTATCAACCGCGATTACGCCAGGGTCCAGACTATTGAAAGTCGCCTTTTTGATTCCGTAGATGGAACCGGCAGTGATGACCAGTTTGTTGCCACGGTCATCAGTCTCTTCATTCCAGGAATAACGACCGAAATCACCATTCTTTCCCCAGGCTGCCATACCTGCATGGGCTCCCAGGAAAAGGGCTCTGGCTGCATTCACATCCGCACCGGCACCGTAATCGCTAAACCTGATTACATTCCGATGTTTATGAAGGATCACGCCATTCCAAACGCCCAGGGCATTTTTGTAGACAACGGAGCCCTTGCCATCGGTATGCTTATGGATATCCAGCCAGTCATTGTTTGACATGGAATTTCTCAGGGAGAATGCCTGGAAGGTATGCATAAGAAGGACAAACTGTCCGGAATCACCATCGGAAATGGGACGAACCAGGGGGGAAGTGGTTTCCGCCATGGCCATGGTTCTTTCAATGGTATTCAGGGTCATGACATCGCCAATCGCAAGATCTGCTTTGGACGTTGCTCTTGCCCCTGCTGTATCACCATAAACCTGATAGGAGGGTGCGGTCATGGCATTGTTGGCCCGGCCGGTCCAGCCTAAAGGAAAGTGGAAATTGGTATTTACACCCCTGGCACCGGAAAGATACATCATGTGCTGCTGGTCATAATCCTCGCCAAACCAGATACCCAGGGCATCCCGGCCCATTTTACGCAGATTGTAAGGCACTCTCTGCTCGGACATTTTACCCTTGGATTTTGTCCCTTTTCTACGCTGATCAATAAAGACCGCATCGGGGTAATGGGACAGACCTTCCTCGGCGTCGGTCCCTTCGATGGTGTTATCACCTTCGATACCATCACCGGACAGTTTCATCTGGAGCCCAACGGTGATTTTCTCACCGGCAGAAGTCTTTTTAAGATCCTGCTGAACTTTGATGATGGCGTTTTTGCCGGTCCCCATGAATTTCTTGAAATACTGCTGGTCCTCTGCTTCAATCGCAAGGCCCGGTTCCCATACCTGTCTCGCTAAACTGGAATTTAGCGCAAATTCTGTCTCGCTCATTTGTTACACCTCTTATTTCCCTTGGTAGTAGTCTTCTCGTTCCTGGTACGACATGGTGCTTAGTTCCGCCTCTGTCTTTGCGACAAACACATTCGGGGAACCAGAACCAGCCGCCGGAATTTCATCAAGACCAACACCAGCGGGATTGTTTTTAAATTTACTCAATAATTGCTTAGTCACTGTTTCCGTTACTTCTTTGGTAATTTCTGCCCGGAGTCCGGCATCATCGGAGCCAGCCATGGAATTGTTACAAAACTTCACGAAATCAACCGCCGTCTTCCCAAGGGGAATGGGGGTATTTGATCCAGGGGCAAGAATCATGGTTGCGGGATTTGAAAGAACAGACAGGGAATCATTGTCAAATCCCTGTTCAACGGCATAATCAGTCAATTTTTGACCGACTTCCTGGTCATCATAAACACCAGGCACCGCAAGGGAAATCTGCTCCAGGCTGTCAGCAATAAGGGTATTCGTCGCTGTCACCTGATCGGCTACCTTTGCCTGTTCAACCAGGGCTTCCTTGTGGTCGTTCAAATCGTGCATGTATTGAAGGGCATCAACTGCGCTTTCACTCTTCAATTCTTCAAATTCATCCTTGGATAAAACCTTAAAATCGGGGTTTACCTCTTTCGTGGTGGCATCTACCTGGGGGGGCGGGTTGGTTTTCTGCTGTTCAATCAGGAATTTAAGAGACTTATTTTCCCCCCTGGCTTCATTTAATGCTTTTTCCAGGTTGGTTTTATGCTCTGTCAATTTCGTGATTGCATCCGGCTCAGGGGTATTTACTTCTTTTTCCGTACCTACCTCTTTATCCGGGTCAACATCGTCCTGTGACTCTTTTCCAGCGTCATCGATAATCTCTTTATCCTCTACGGCTGTGACGGTGCCGTCTTCTACGTCACGGGGATCTTTGATATCTGGTACTGTTTCAGCAAACAGACTGCCGTTGTCTTCGGAGTCCGATTCGCTTGATGTGTCAGTGTCACTGCCTTCCATGATAATTTCACTTGCATCGTCCAATTCTGCTTGTGTTGCCTCTCCTACCGCTGCCATCTCTTTCTCCTTGCTGATTAACGGACCAGCTCCCGAATTTTTTGTTTACTCGGCTGTAACGCTGCCGGAAGCGGATTAAAAACAAAAAGGGCCGGTTAAAAAGAGGTTTTAATCTCTTCTCAACCGGCCCTTATGGTGCTCGTCTTGAGTCTACTGCTTACAAATTGTGGTCATGCTAACGGAGTTTCATAATTCCCTCCTAAATCAACCTAATTTCCTTCTATTTGAAAAGTTATTTATCATCGACTTTTACAGTAACTGTTATCGTAATATTTTTCAAACACGGTTTACAGCTCTTGGAGCTTTCATAATAAAGGCCATATTTTTCACATAGCTTTTCTATCTCCGTCCGAACCCTTTTTGCCTTATCTGCCTTCATATCCCTGCCCCCGGGGAATTGGGGAAGATGCTGTCAAAATTCTTCTTGAATTTATCAGCTGGCCGTTCCCCGTCCTTGCCATATTGATCAAACCGGTATGTATTCCATCGGTAGTCACGACCTGGGGGAATTTCCCTCTGTCTGCTGAAATGCTTTTCAGTCTGCCGGTCAAATTGTTTTTCCTGGGCTGCCGTCAAATCTCTTACGCTGCTCATGATACTATCTCCCCGCACATCGGGCATTCAGTATAATTACCCTTGCCGTATTTATGTTTGCATCTCAGTGTCGCGACAAAGTACCCGACGGATTCATCCAAATCCAATGCATCAAGAAGTCGTTGAGCGGTATCCAGCATTTCCTTGACCTCTGCTAATCCATCCAAAGTGGCTTGATCTGGTTCCGCACTTCCCCCGTATGCCTCTTTCAGTACAAGTTCGGCGACTTCCCCCTGAATACCTTTTTTGCTGTAGCCCTCCTCTGTTAACGGTTTCATCAGGCTTTTCTTGAAAGGCTGTCCTTTGAATGTCCCGCTAACGGTAAAAACCGTCATGTTGAACTTATCCTGAAACTCTTCCTTAAACTGTTTAAAACTAAAATCTTCGTTGATCATTACATCTCTCCCTGTGTCGCTGTTTCCATCATCTTTCC
>PIVQ01000422.1 GCA_003354055.1 Desulfobacteraceae bacterium
ATGATATCCGGCTCTTCAGATCTGATCAGGGCCTTGACCTCATCATTGAGGATGGTATCACCCGGCCAGTACAGGCGTGGTTCATCATCAGCATTTAACAAAAATCCAGCCACAGGGCCCAGGATATCCTGCCATTTTTTATTTCCGGCATGGTGTCCGGGAGTCCGGGAAATCCGGATTCCCTCCCATTCAACAGCCTCTTCTATTGGGGTTACCCTGGAAAATCCGCCTTCTTTAATCTTGTCTTCATACACCGGAGTACAAAAGATCGGCATATCTTTGGGTAAAATTTCCATGGCAGCCGCATCAAAATGATCCTGGTGAACATGGGAGACCAACACCATGTCAACGCTTTCCAAAATCTCCTCTATGGAGAAGGGTAGTTCAACCGTTGGATTCTTCTCTATCCCGGCAAAGGATTCAATCCCGTGTCTGGGAGAGAGCATAGGGTCGGTTAAAATGGTTTTCCCGTTCAGGGATATTTTCAGACAGGCATTTCTGATCAACTGGATTTTCATGGCACTCTCCTCTTTTGTTTCCCCTTGCAACGTCAGGGGTTAATCAATACAGACAAATCCGTACCGGTTCTGGACCTCGTCCTTGTCTTGTAAAGGATAACAGGGTAAATCGTGTCTGGCAGCGGTCCTATAAACATCAATTCCGAATATAGCCTCACAGGGCCGGACTTTCAAGGGCTGGACACAGGGTTTTCCCTTGTCTGCGGTACAGGACTTACACAAACAGCAATACCGGATGGCAAAGGAGAGATGATGGCCGTCCAGAAAGGCCTGTCGCTCTATTTCAAGTACGGCCCGGCTGACATCCCGACCATCATGGCCGTGGACCAGAAGAATAGTTGAGTACCCCTTTACCATGGCCATGCGGTCCTTCAGACTTGTATCCCTTTTTTGACATTTATAACTGGTATTATCGTAATTTTCACATCCCCAATGGCATTTGAGCAGGGTCCTAATATCAAACACTATCTCATCCGGGGACATCAGTTTGGCATTAACCATGTTGAGCTCTTTGGCCATCCCAATATATTTTTCCATAATATCTCCTCTTTAGTATGCAGCGAAGCTGTGGTTCACTTTTCCGATTGAATTATCAAACAAAGCCCTTTATTGTCTATGGACATTAATGAAACACAGCGTTCTAAAATTTCGAACGCCAGAGGCCGGATATGGAATTATATCAAATAAGATCATTCATTGCAGTGGCAGATGCCCTGAATCTGACCCGGGCTGCCAAAGCAACCCATCAGAGCCCGTCTGCAGTCAGTTCCCAGATCAAGGCTCTGGAAACGGACCTTGGGGTAATCCTGTTTAAACGAAGCCCCAGGGGAATGTCACTCACCCCTGACGGACAGACCCTGCTGACATCGGCCCGGACCCTGGATCAGGCTGCCAGGGCTATGGCACAAAAAGCCGGATGCCTGCGTCAATCGCTGTCCGGAGACCTGAATATCGGTATCAATACCGATCCGGGCTATTTAAATCTCGCAGGACTTAGCAGATGGATCGGAAAACTAATGCCTGAGGTTACCCTCACCTATATTGAAACCCAGACCTTTGCAACCCCGGTCATGCTGAGCCAGGGTAACATTGATCTCGGATTTCACTTTGGTGAATTCAAAAACCTGGGCATCTTTTCATTCCCAATTTCACAGACCCGGATCAGGGTCATCCTGCCGGCCTCCATGGGATCTAAATTCAAGAACGCCCCCCTGGCCGAACTAGTGGAACTGCCCTGGGTCTGGACCCGGCACGCCTGCCCCTTTCATCTTGCCTTTCAGGAACGGCTCGACCGGGAAGGGTTAACACTGAAAGCCACTGCTGATGCCGTTGATGAAAACATCGTAGAAGAACTTGTAAAATCAGGTACCGGCGCCGCCCTCATGCGTGAGGATCAAGCCATTAAACTTGTGGGTAAGGGACAAGCCGTATTTTGGGATGATCCTGGGATGGAAATTCCCCTGGCACTGGCCTGCCTGGAACCTCGGAAAGAGGATAAACTTATGTCGGCATTTTTCCGGGCCATTAAAGAATTTAAAGACATCCCTCTATAAAAATGCAGTAAAACTATTGATTTGTCAAAATGTCTTGACAACTTGACAAATTATTTTTATCATATCCTAAAGTTTAACCTGATGATGAGGCAAAAATGCTCAATTCACAATCCCCTATCCCCTTGTACCACCAACTGGCAGAGATTCTCCAGGACCGGATCCGCTCAGGCACATACGGCCCCGGAGCAATGATCCCTTCTGAAATAGGGCTGGCCAAGCAATACGGCATCGGCAGACCAACGGTCCGCCAGGCCATGAACATTCTGGTTCAAAAAGGATTGATCCAGCGCAAACGGGGGGCAGGTACCTTTGTGAAAAAGCCCTCTCCACGGATTGATCTTTTTTCCCTGGCCGGTACGTCCCAGGCCTTCGAGACCCAGGGCATCCCAACCGAAACCCGTATCATCACCCCCATGTGCCATAAGGACATTGACCAGGATGTGGCCAATCCCTTTCACGGGCAAACCGCCTTTTTTCTGTCGCGACTGACCCTGGCCCAGGACCGGCCCGTGCTCCTGGAAGAGATTTTCATGGACCCGGAACTCTTTGCCGGCATTGATGCCATTGATCTGGAAAATAAATCCCTGGCCCAGGTGGTGTCCGACCACTACTACCTGACACCGAGGGACGGATCACAATTGTTTAAAGTTGAACATCCGGGCGCAAAGAATGCGGAGCTTCTCGGGCTTTCTCCCAAAGAACCTGTCCTGGTGGTTCGCAGGGAGCTGAACTTTCCCGATGCCCCCAGAACCATTTTTTCGACCCTGTATTGCCGGACCGACCGGTTTGCCTTTTCCCAGACCATCCAGGGAGAGGGATAAATGCCCCTGTCCTGCTTTAATAATTTTGGATTTACTTCGGAGACCTTTATATGAAAGACCGCGGATATTACGGCCCCTTCGGCGGCGCATTTTTGCCTGAGATTTTAGTAGCCACCTTTGATGAACTGGATAAACAATTCAGAGAGATAAAAGCTGACCCCTTATTTTGGGACAAGTATGTCAGTCTGATGTCATCCTACTCCTGCAGACCCACCCCCCTGACCTTTGCCGAAAATCTGACCGATTATTTTGGCGGGGCAAAGATCTATATAAAACGGGAAGACCTTAACCATACCGGTGCCCACAAGGCCAACAATGTCATGGGCCAGGGAATGCTGGTTAAGAAGATGGGTAAAAAAAGGGTGATTGCCGAAACCGGAGCCGGCCAGCACGGGGTGGCCACAGCCACCATGGCTGCCAAATTCGGATTTGACTGCACCATTTACATGGGGGAGGTGGATGTCGTCCGCCAACGCCCCAATGTCTTCTGGATGGAACAGCTTGGCGCCACTGTGGTACCGGTGACCGACGGCACCCGCATCCTCAAGGATGCCATCAATGAAGCCTTCAGGGACTGGGTGACCAACATGGATTCAACCCATTACGTCCTGGGCACGGCCTGCGGCCCCCATCCCTTTCCTGAAATGGTATCCTACTTCCAGTCCATCATCGGCAAGGAAGCACGGAAACAGATTATGGAAATCGAAGGGAAACTTCCCGACCGGATCTTTGCCTGTGTGGGCGGCGGCTCCAATGCCATGGGAATTTTCTCAGGATTTTTTGATGATGAGGTTGAACTGGTGGGGGTTGAAGCCGGTGGCAAGGGGATTGAATCCGGCCTTCACGCCTCAAGACTCTGTTCCGACGATGCCAGTCCCGGCATAGCCCAGGGATATAAAACCTATTTTCTCCAGAATGATGACGGTCAGATGAAGGAAACCCATTCCATCTCAGCTGGGCTCGATTATGTGGGGGTCTCCCCCATCCTGGCCCAGATGCATGACGAGGGCCGTGCCAGATTCGAATATGCCACCGACGACGAGGTGATTGCCGCCCTGAGACTGACAATGCGAAAAGAGGGAATCATTCCGGCCCTTGAATCATCCCACGCCTTTGCCCGGGCATTTAAAGAGGCCCCGACCATGTCAAAGGATGAAATCATCATCATCAACCAGTCCGGCAGAGGCGACAAGGATATCTTTACCGTGGCTGATGCCTTTGACGATCCAAAATGGAAAGACTTTATAGTAGCAAAAGCAGGAGAGTACAAAAATGACTAATTCATCCGATGCCGCAGAACTTGAGTCCTATATCCGAGAGCGGCTTAAACAAAAAGAAATTCTCCTGATGACCCATATTGTCATGGGCTATCCCTCTTTTGAAGCCTCGTACGACATTGTCAAACAGATGGTGGAATCCGGGGTGGATCTCATGGAACTCCAGATCCCCTTTTCCGAACCCATGGCAGACGGACCTGTGATTCTCAAGGCCAACCAGATGGCCATTGAAAAGGGATCCACTGTGCAAAAATGCCTGGACTTTGCCAAAAGAGTGGCAAATGATTTTAACATTCCCTTTCTGTTCATGAGCTACGCCAATATTCTTTTTAAATACGGGATGGACCAATTTGCAGAACAGATGACGGACCTTGGGCTGAAAGGGGCCATTGTACCGGATCTGCCCCCTGAAGAGGCCAAAGATTACCTTACAGCCATGAACGCCCAAACCCTGGCACCCATCTATATCTTTTCTCCTGAAACCTCAAACTCGCGGATGAAAATGATTGATTCGGTGTCCAAAGGGTTTATCTATTGTCTGGCCAGAAAAGGGGTCACCGGAAAAAACACCGACTTTTCCCGGGATATTGCCGATTACCTGAACAGATGCAGACAGGCAACCGACCTGCCCCTGGCCGTGGGATTCGGGGTAAAGGACAAGGCTGACATTGATTTTTTAAAAGGTAAGGCAGACATAGCCGTGGTAGGCTCCCAGACCATCAGGGAAGTTGAGGAAAACGGTGTCAATGCCACAGCCCCCTTTATCCGCAGCCTGATTTAAAAATCAGGGGTTAATCTCATCCACCACAAAGGGAGTGCTCCGGACACCCACACTTCTTTTATTGACCCAGATTCTGGCCATGGGCACGGCCTCTCCGTCAATATTGGTCATATTGGGCAGTTCCTCGGCAAAGCCGATATCCGAAATCTTGAATTCATAGTAAAAGGTGTTGGCTGTAAAGGGATCTGCCACCAGAATAAAGTGTTCCGGGTCATAGGGATGCTTCCTCGGGGATCCGGAAAAGGGCACATGGGTGTTTCGGTCGATCTTTTCAGGCTTGGCATAGGCCAGGACTTCAAACTTTTCTTTGGTATCAAAAGAGGAAAGGGCCATAATTGTCTCCTTTGTATATCAGAAAATTTAAGTACCTAAGGAGCGGCTCCAAAATTACTTGATCTTTTGTTTTCAAAATACCCGCCGCTTTAAGCAGTTTTTAAGGGTTTTTGGAAATAAGTTTCTGCCCTTCAGGGTATTTAGATCAAGTTATTTTGTAACGATTCCTAAGTATACACCGGCACCTGTCTTCATATCAATAGGATAAATCAAACCGGACCTCCGGGTCAATAGATTCGGGCCAGAAACTTGCCATCACCTGTTTTCATGATCTGCTCACACTGCCAACCATGGTATTCCGCATAAAACACCAGGGTAGCGTAGTCGATATACAACCACTCAAACGGATCCCCCCGGACCTGACCATAGGACATGGCAAATTCGGTTTCTCCGTAATAGGTCTCATCATCCTCCGGCATCAGAGGCAGGTTGGTATACATGGCGGTCAGGTCCGTGGAATCGACAATGACCTGTCCCCCGTGGTTCAGCACCTGCCGGATATGCTGTAAAAAGAAGTTAAGCCCCTCAATGGTGCCGCAAATGCCGATGCCGTTCATCAGCATGAGCAGGGTGTTGAACCGCTGACCTTTCAGACTGAACAGGCTGTCGAACAGCAGCTGCCTCACCCCTCTTTTTTCCATGACGGCCATGCATCCGGGGGAGATATCCATAGCCGTCACATCATGGCCTGCCTCCTGCAAGATAAGACTGTGGCAGCCGCTGCCAGCCCCCACATCCAGAATCCGCCCCCGGCAGAGTTCCAGAGCCGCCAGTTCCAGATCACTCATATCGGCTTTGCCCCGGAACATAATTTTGCCGGTCATTTCTGACATCTCCAGCAGGGAGGAATCCACCCGGACAAAGGCCTTGCTCTTACCGTTCATGCAGTCGGAAAGCATTAAGCCCAGTGGATCCCTACCCGGTTCTATGGTCGATTTCAACACAGGGTTTCAGCCTTTTTCTATAATCCGCCAACAACAATTTCCACCCGGCGGTTCTGCATCCGGCCTTCTCTTGTGTCATTGTCTGCTTTTGGGTTTAGATCACCAAACCAGAACATCAGCAACTGGGAGGGATCCACTCCGTGGGTGTCTATCAGATACCGGGCCACACTGTCCACCCGCTGGTACGACAGCTTCAGGTTATATAACTCAGGCCCCATACCATCGGCATGACCGGCCATGGCTGCATAGGCAGCGGGCTTTTCCTTTAAAAAGGC
>PIVQ01001222.1 GCA_003354055.1 Desulfobacteraceae bacterium
ATATTAAAAGCTAAAACTAACGATAAAGATAATAAGTTAATTACATTCTTAAACTTAGTTGCTGATAATCAAACTAAACAACATAAATACATTAAGAACGAATCTTATTTATTATATAAAAATTATGAATTAGAAGGAAATACGATTGATTTAACATATTTCCCAGAAATCGCATTATTCGCAAAAAATAATAAGACAAAATATTTAGATATATATTCAAAATTGTATTGGCCTTATGTTAATTTCCAAAATTATTATTTAAAGTTTATTGAAAAAAACATGAAATCTGAAGACTTTATTAGTTTAATTAAACCAGTAAATAGAAGTTTTAATAAATATAAAGTTGAAGATTTAATATTGGGTTGGGGTGATAAGTATGAAAACTTTGAAAAATTACTTGTAGAATATGAAAAACTTAATATGATGAAAAACTTTGAAGAATATACAAATAAAATATTTTATAAAATCAATGATAATGATAATACTAATAGTTTAATTAATTTCCAAAATATTTTTCATTTATTTCAATTAGATTCTAATATTCCATTTTTAGCTAGTTATATCCCAGAAGAATCTATTATATTAGAAAAGATTTTCAAAGATGAAGAAGATGAAATTAAACAAAAAGATTGGAACTTATTCAATAAAAATATTGTTCAATTTAGAGTTTTATTACCAAATAATATTCTTGACGATATTCATGAAAAACATTACTTTCAAGTTAATTTATATGAAAATATGAAATTAGAAGTTAATATTCCAATTCCAACAAGATTTATGAAATATATTACAAAAGATAAATTATTAAAAATTAACGACCAAGTTAATAATCTAATTACAAGATTAAATAAAACAAATATATTTAACTTTGATGACTTAAAAATACCATTATCTAGTACTAAATTCAGTGAATGGAATAAAGAAAATAAACCAACTAAAATTAATTCTATGAATTTTTATTTGAAAGTCAAATCAAAAGTTGATTATGTTAATATTCTTAAAACACTCAATAATTTAAATAAATGTATGGATATATATTTTCATAAAGACTTTGATTTTAGTGATAATAATTTTAGATACAAACGAATAAATAATGTTAAAATGAGCGATATGACAGATAGATTTATTTATCATAATTATCAACATGCTGTTCAAGAATTAAACTTAGAAAATGAAAAAGAAATTAAAGTTGCGATTATTAAATCATTAAAAGAATATTTCTATAAAACAAATGAAGAAGCTTTATCAATTTATGAAAATTATAGATTAAGATATAAAACATTTGAGATTAAACCATTAAACTTTGGATTATATTTTAATATTAAAGAACCTGAAGAATGGAAAGATATTGAAAGTGATGAATATAACTATAAAATCACAATGATGGGAATGAGAGATTATAAAGATTGGGAACAAATTAAAACATTTATTTTACGATTATTTTATTTAATTGAAGGAGTTGTTGATGATAAAAAATATGTTAAAAAAATTAAAGAAATATGTAATTTAGAAAAGATTGAAAAAATTAGAAAACAAGTTGTTAAGAAAAATACTTATATTGCCTTCAAACAAGAAAAGTTTCAATGTAAAATTGATAAAAGAGT
>PIVQ01000423.1 GCA_003354055.1 Desulfobacteraceae bacterium
TAGGGGGCCGCTTGAAACTATCCATACGATGGGGAGTGATACTGGGGTGTATCCTTTTGGTCTGGGCAACCCAGATGTTTATCATGCCCTTTTCCATCGTATCGTCGCGCAAGGTCATGCTGGACCATACCCGGGATATTATGGAAAATATTCTGGATCTTACCCTTGAAGAGACCCGGAACTACTTTGGGGTTGCCCGGGGGGCAGCCCATCTTACCGAGCGTCTGATTACCTCTGATATCTTCAGTACGGACCAAAGCAGTATTGAAAAACTGGAGTCCTATTTTTACGATCAACTGGAGATGTATTCCCAATTCGCAGGGATTTACTTTGCCACTCCGTCCGGCAATTTTTATTATGTGAACCGGGAATCAGATCCATCAAAAGGTGATTTCCGGTTCAAGCAGATCGAATACGATGCAAGCGGGAGAAAAATCACCCGGTTTCTCTGGCGGGACAAGAAAAAAAATATCCTGGCTGAAAAAACTGATTTTCAGGATACCTACGATCCCAGGAAACGACCCTGGTATATAAAGGCAGTAAAAGAAAAGAGCATTATCTGGACAGATCCTTATATCTTTTTTTCTTCCCAGAAACCGGGCATTACCAGTGCCGGCCCCCTGTATGATGAAGCAGGCCTGTTTCAGGGGGTTGTGGGGGTGGATATTGAGCTGGATGTGCTGTCCGGGTTTGTGGGTAAACTGCGGGTGGGAAAGACAGGCATGGCCTTTATCATCAATCAGAACAAGGATGTAATTGCATTTCCCGATGTATCCCGCCTCAGGTACAAGGAACAGGAGAGCAGTAAGGCTATCCGCCTCCCCAAACTGGATGAACTGGATAATCCGGTGTGCAACTTAGCCTTTGAGGCGGTAAAGGAAAAGCTTTCGCAACTCAAGGATTCAGAAACAGAAGCGCCCGCCTTTGCCGCCTTTGAGTTCGTCAAGAAAACTTATTTCACTATGTTTACCCGGGTAAAGGCGGAAAAGATCTCCTGGATGGTGGGGGTGTATATTCCTGAAGAAGATTATCTGGGTGCGATTCTGGAAAATCAGCGTCAAACCCTGTTGCTTACCCTGGCAATGTCTGTACTGGCCACGATTTTTGGGCTTTATGTGGCCCGGCGCATTGTCAGGCCCATTTCTGCTCTGGACCGGGAGGCCAGGCAGATCAAAGCCAATGATTATTCCATCCGCCCCCGGATCAAAACCGGATTTGTGGAGATCCAGCACACCGCAGACAGCTTTGCCGAGATGAAAACGGCTGTAATGACCTATAAACAGGAACTTAAGGAGAAGGAAGCCATACACCGGGCCATCACAGAGACGGCCCATGAAGCCATTGTCATGGTAGACGATAACGGTTTGGTTGCCTATTGGAACTCCGCAGCAAGGGATATGTTCGGATTCAGTGTTCAGGAAGCTATGGGTGCAAATATCCGAGTGCTTTCCCCTTTTCAGCAGCAGCATGATGACGCGGATTTGACCCTGTATACCCTGTTCAAAGACAAAGATCCTTTTTTGCAACTGAAGACCGTTGAACTAAACATCCGGGCTAGAAATGGAAAAGAGATACCGGCAGAGGTGTCCATGGTGGGGATCACCCTTGAGGGTAAAAGCCACTCCATTGCCGTGATCCGGGATATTTCCCCCAGAAAGAAGAGTGAAGAAGAAAAGCTTGCCATCTGGCAGCAACTGCAGCAGGCACAGAAAATGGAAGCCATCGGTACCCTTGCCGGTGGAATTGCCCATGATTTTAACAATATACTGTCCGGTATTTTAGGGCATGCGGAACTGCTTAAGGCCCAACAGGGCAATGACGATGATTCAGCCGAACATCTGGACGGTATTATTACGGCAGGGGAAAGGGCCAGGGATCTGGTCCGGCAGATTCTGGCATTCAGTTTTCAGGAAAATCAAAAACTATCCCCCCTGGAAGTATCGACGATTATCCATGAGGCCTGCAATCTGTTGGAATCCTCCCTGCCGAAATCCATTACTATTGTCCGGAAGATCGATGATAATTGCCCTCTGGTTTCAGGCGATACCACCCAGATTCACCAGGTCGCCCTGAATCTTATGACCAACGGATTCCATGCCATGGCAAAAAATGGAGGCACCCTGTCAATCGGCTTGGAATTCCTTGAATTCCCCAAGGAAGCCCTGCTGGACGAGATGGGGCTCATGCCCGGTAAATACCTTTGTTACTCTGTGGCTGATACCGGAGTGGGAATTCCCCATGAAACCATAGATAAAATTTTTGATCCCTATTTTACCACCAAATCCCAGGGCAAGGGGACCGGCCTGGGCCTAGCGGTTATTAAAGGTATTGTTGAAAATCACGGCGGCGGCATCCATGTGGAAAGTCAGCCCGGCCTGGGCAGTCTGTTCCGGGTATTTCTCCCTGCGATCGATAAAGACAGGAAATCCGTGACAAGTCCGGGACCTGCCCGGGTTCAAAAGGGAAATGAGCATATCCTTCTGGTGGATGATCAGAAATCCGTGATTAACGTGGAGCGTCAGATCCTTGAAATCCTGGGGTATACAGTCACCAGTCGACTCTCGGGACAAGACGGTCTGGACGCATTTATAGCTGCACCTGACAGGTATGATTTGGTGGTAACAGATATGAGTATGCCTGAAATGACAGGCGATACGCTGGCCCACAAAATAATGGAAATCAGGCCTGATGTGCCTGTGATCATCCTCACCGGATACAGCGATTCCATTGGCCGCGAAAAGGCATTGGAGATGGGTATCAAGGATCTGCTTATGAAGCCGGTACGGCTTAAGGAGTTTGCTGCCGCCATTCGAAGGGAGTTGGATGCCCGGGGTAAAGGGTAATCACAGTGCCAACGAGTGTAGAAAATGTGGTTATTGATTTCAGGTAGCTGTCACCGGCCCTGAGTGCCGAATTGTAACGCGTCAGGCAATCTCAGATATTTAAAATTTGAAAATGAAAGAGATTATTCTATAATCATTACTTTTTAACGCCAAGGCTCACAGGTGCCGACCTCAGAGTGTCGCGTAGAGGTTGCCATCCTTGTGCAGCCTCTTATGTCTTTATTTCATCGATTGGCAGTATTTGCCTTCCATGTCGGATAGTTAAAATTGAAATTTGATTTACTTCAATACGATATATGATTCGATAGTTCCCATAGATAAGTTCTCTAAATTGCTTATCTGAAATCTCTGGCACAATGCGCCCGACCTGAGGAGAAGATTGAAGCCGATCGACTTTAGAGAATATTTCTTCAATCCAGCGTCCGGCGGCTGAAGGCTTATCCAGGGCGATGTATTCGGCGATCTCTGATGCTTTGTCAACCGCAAGAGGAGACCAAACAATTTTCATTCTGAGATTCGCTTGAGCAGAATATTCTTAGCATCAGAATGTGATATACCGTCACCTTTTTCAAGTTGGCTTAAAGAAGATCTAATGTCAGATAAAAGCTCAATCTTTTCCTGCATTGCTTCAAATTCTTGAACGTCAACAAGAACGGCAGCACTCTTGCCCCTCTGAGTAATAATTAATGGGCGTTTGGTTTCATGAATTTGTTTGATGTAAGTTGCTATCCCATTCCGCACTTCCGAAAGTGGGATTATATCTTGATCAAATTTTATCTTTTGCATTTCTCACCTCACTTTTTGTACAATATACCGTACTATGGCACGTACATGCAAGTGTCGTTTTTTACGAGACATAACGCCGCCCTTCACCCACCTGGCGGGAACACCGAAAACGGTTGAAAAGACGATAAAATCTGTTAATGTAAAACCCATCTAAAAAGTTGCGCCGTAAGCCTGGTCGGAGTGAAAGGGCTTTGTTCCGTATTCATTTTATTTTCAAGGATTCAAGCCATACATTAGGTACGCCTGAATAGTGAGCCCTAATTCTATCTTCAACATGTTCTGGTTCCCAAACTGCACAGCATTCAAGCCCCAAACACTCCTCTTTTGTTGCATTTCGTATTTCATCGGCTAAATATATTTGGAATTTTTCAGGATTGATGGAGTCTTGAATAAATTTGGGGTCTGCTGCAGCGACTGGTTCTGTGCTATTCCATATTATTCAACAGTTCTATGGATGGCCTTGGCAATTGAATATACTCAGAGATCTTCCAACAACCATTTATCTTTTTTAGTTTTATGTTTTCAGTCTCATACTCTTTGAGATCCAGAGTGTTTTCGATTCCGGGAATAGAATAATTAACAGTTACTTCTGCCTCATTGTCTTCGACGGAAACGGATTTTATTTTATACCAAGTTATGCCAATAGCTCTATCCCAGCCGGGCTCCGCAGGATATGAGATCAAGCTTAATATTGGTTGGTAAGCATCCGTTGACAACCGGGCACCCTCAAAATCAAGCCTACAAAACCTTTCGACTACTCTGCGCACTTCTACTTTATCATTGCCTCCTGCATTGGTTACAATTGGCGACAGTAATATAAAAATCAGTACAAGTTTCCAGAAGCATAATTTGCCGAATCTTATCTCTTTGATACTTGCTCTTTTGTACACAGAACATTAATAATTATATAGAGTCTGTTTTTGTTTTCGATTCTGCTTATTCAATAGCATTTTCATTTAAGAAAGAACAAAAAAATGGCTGATTCCAACGAAAATTGGTGTTTTTTGATAAATATATATTCTTATGCGGACTCTACATAAAAATACAAAAAATTATGAAATCTATTGAAGATTAATTTCATAATGCGACCAATATTCCTGAATATATAGGCAGCCCAGGCCTCAAAATGCAACAGTAAATAATACATCACAGTTTTGTTTTTCTTTCACGACAATCCACTTTACAAGACAAATTCAAAAAGTTAAGTTTTTTATAGAGTACTCTCCTTTAAAACAGGCCCCGGAGCTTATACGCAACTCGACTATTCAGCAATCTACAATCTTCGGAAACGATTAAATACAACATTGTGAGTGTAAAACTGAAAAAGTTCGTTGGCCGGGTAGGTTCGGATGGGGTGTCCGAGGCATCAGATTGCAATTTTTTAGTGGCTTTTAATGCAGTGTAGTAAAAAAGCCGTGTTGTCTGAGGAACCACCGTACCGCAGTTTCACGGCTTTTTCGGAACAAATTTAGAGCCACTTGAAAATTGATCAATCAGGCCGGACATCCGATCCGGACCGGCGGTTGATATGCCTCTGCTCAAAGGTACAGGCCGGGAACCAAAGTATTTTGTAGATGTTGTGCTTAGCTGGTCAATGTTTGGGCTGAGTGGGTAGTTTTTTTTCAAAGCTATATGTGTTTACCTTGGCAATAAGGGAAGCTAATTGCCATTTACACTCCTTTTAAATACTGTTAGAGATCAATCTGGTAATTATCCGGTTTAATATTATTCGAGGGGCGGAACTCTGAAAGAACGTCAAATAATTGTTCCAATGGCAAAGGGCGGGCAGATTGCCCTGTATCGGCTGAATCATTCAAAATCAAAAGGTGTTCCTCTGATTATCGCCCATGGAACGATCTCCAATGCAGATACGGTTCGGGCGCTGGGGGATTATCTGGTAGAAATGGGATTTGACTGCTGGCTTCTGGACTGGGGTGGGCATGGCCGAAGCCGCGCATTCAGTAAACATCAGGATTTTGAGTATCCGGCCTTTAATGACCTGCCCGCAGCCTTGAGTACCGTGCTTGAGACTACAGGACAAAAACAGATTTTTTGGGTCTCACACAGCGGTGGCGGCCATCTCCCGCTAATGTATCTGGCCCGTTATCCGGAATATCAGGGCAAAATCGCCGGTATTGTGACCATGGGAGCCCAGGCCACGGATGCTGCCTTTGGGGTGAAGTATAAAACCAGGGCTTGGGCGTTGAAATGGGTGACAAATCTGTTCAGCCAGACCCCGAAGTGGTTGGTTTCAGTCGGTACTGAAGGGGAGCCCACACGCCTGCTGGCACAATGGTCTGAGTGGAACCTTAGGCAGAGTTGGGTGGGGAAAGATGGATTTGACTATATGTCCGGGTTAGCCGGGCTGAAATTACCTGTATTCATGCTGGCGGGAAGTCATGATGATATTGCGCCTGTTTCAGGGTGTCAAAAGTTGTACAATATTATTGGCAGCATTGATAAATTATTTTTGACCTGTTCTGTTTTCAATGGATTCGATAAAGAGTATACTCATGGTCAGTTGATTCGTGGCCGGGCAGCCAGAGCGGAGGTCTATCCGAGAATCGGAGCGTGGCTGGTTCAAAGAAATAATTGATACCCGTCGCTTCCATTTGAGAATTTCTTGACTTTCAATTCAGTGCTTCGTATGAATGGTTCGATTTTGTGTGGATTAAATGCGATTCATTTTATATGGAGGATTTATGGGGATGTTGAAAACACTAAAGGGGAAGCTGATGGCAGGTTTTTTGGCAATCGCTTCCATTACGGCGATTGTCAGCCTTATCAGTTATTCAGGGATGAAAAACCTGGAACTAAAGTTCAAAACCGTGATCGAATCTGCCCCCCTTATTGAATCCGCCATCAAT
>PIVQ01001223.1 GCA_003354055.1 Desulfobacteraceae bacterium
TTTTGAATACTCAACAAGCCCTTCAACATTGAAGAGTACGCCTACAGGGTCTTTGATCTTTGCAGCCAGAAGGCCTCCTGGTAAGCAAAACGTGATGATTAAGATTAAAACAAACAATCTATTTCTCATGGTTTTCTCCTTAGAATGTATCTATGCGTGATACGAATTTTTGTAGTATAATTATGACTATAAAAGCTTTTTAAATCATTGTCCATGACCATTTTTAATATGTCTCCTAAAAGATGCAATCGCCGTTTCTAAGTTTTGCACCCTACAATCCCACCATAAAAAATGCCGACCAATAATACGGGTGGCCCCACTCAAAATGATTCACCATTTGTAAACGGGCCTCATGAAAAGCATCACGCACTGACAACCCCTTTAGCATTTGCTCATATAAAAGTGTCATCAGTTTTTGGGTACCCGCATCACTTACTTCCCATAATGAATTTACAACGGTTGAAGCACCAGCTTCCTGAAATGCCCGGCGTAATCCATACACTCCCTCCCCTTCGTGAATTTCCCCAAGGCCTGTTTCACATGCTGACAAAATAACAACTTTTGTTCCTTGAAGGTTTAATTCAAGAACTTCCAAAGCGGTTAAGACGCCATCATTATCCGTATCTATTTCACCTAAAAAAGCAGCATTTTTGTTAATTCCGGCAAAGGCAAGTCCTGCTCGCAAAAGGGGGTTATCGCCCGGAGGTGGAATATCCAACCCACCGCTTCGCATTGTTTTCAATAGCCTTTTAGTGAGCCTTTCCTGCGGTTTTAAGAAAAAACCATGTGTGGCAATGTGTAAAATTTCAGGGGCTTCATCAAAGCTTCGTAACTTGGCCTCTTCTCCGTCTCTTTTATAGTATGTAATGGTTTCTTTTTTACCTTTGGTGAGTGCTTCAATGTCGCGCCCTTCTGCCTCAGCCCCTGGCAAGGGATCAAAATTCAATCCCCGCATTCCTCTCACCCCACGGGACATTCTTAACCCGTTGGCACGATCTCCCTTGTCACCTCGGACACCCGTTTGAGAAGCGGATCTTGATCTCTTTGAATCGATTTTGTTTTTTTCTGTGACATGAGAATTCAAATCATAGTCCGGGCCGGCAATCATCACAAGCTGATTATTACCCGCTGCGGATTCCTGGGTGACGAGATCACGCAAACTGGTCAAAATTTTAATCTGATAGGTAGTTAGCAGATAATTCTCATCCGGATCCATTAAGGCCTCAAAAGGCATAATGTTTAGAATACCATCCGGTACCAGATAGATATCTGTTTTTTCTCCTAGGGTATCGAGTAATGGCTCCCAAATTTGCTCGTAACGATATTGAGCCTCATCTAATAAATCTTCTTCTTCTGCGTCTTCATCCATAATGACTTCACGAAAAACTTTGACAGCCTCCTCCAAAACCGCCAATTCACCGTATTGGATCAAGTCAAATTGATGGGTTTCATCTTCTTGCTTTTGAGCGGTAACAGCGATGACTTTTTTCGTCCGATTTGATGGCTCTTCATAGATGAAATAATCAATTGCAACTGCGTCATCACTTAAGTTTTCCATCACATCATTCAACGTTATAGCAGAAATTTTCTTTTTAAATACG
>PIVQ01000025.1 GCA_003354055.1 Desulfobacteraceae bacterium
CCTGTTCTCAGGGCGGTGCGGAAAAATTATCCCCAATCCCATATCACGGTTTTAGCCAAACCCTGGGTGGTACCAGTCTATGAGACCAACCCCCATGTGGATGAAGTCATGGTCTATGAGAATGCCGGGCGTCATAAAATGGGTATGGGCACCATGAGACTGGCCCGGGATATCCGGAAGGGGCGGTTTGACCTGGCCATTCTCATGCAGAATGCATTTGAAGCTGCCCTGATTGCCTTTTGGGGCAGAGTGCCTGAACGACTTGGATATAACACGGATGGTCGATCCCTATTGCTCAACCGTTGTGTTAAGATGAATTCGGATCTTAAAAAAGGGCATTTGATTGACTATTATATTGCTATCCTTACCAGTGCAGGGCTTATGGCAGACCACAGATATCTGGAACTCCATCTGGACTCTACTGATGAAGACTGGGGCCTTAACCTGCTTGAGAGAAAAGGGTTGAAGGAGCAGGGCAAACCGGTTTTAGGCATAAATCCAGGTGCCACAGGAGGCACAGCCAAACGGTGGTTTCCTGCGCGGTACGCAGAACTGGCCGGATCGCTATCCAAAAAATATGACACAAAGGTACTCATATTCGGGGGACCCGAAGATCATGATTTAGGAGAGCAAATTTCTGCCATGGTACCGGGAACTTGTATCAACATGGCCGGAAAAACAAGTTTATCCAGGGCCTTTGCCCTGATCGGAGCCTGTGATCTCTTTGTGACCAATGACTCAGGACTCATGCATGCGGCAGCAGCCCTGAACGTCAATCAGGTGGCTGTGATCGGTTCAACCGACTATATTGCCACAGCTCCGGTAAACTCGAACAGTATCATGGTCAGGGAGGCGGTTGACTGCAGCCCCTGTCTGAAAGACGAATGCCCCATTGACCACCGGTGCATGGACAGAGTCAGTGTCACAAAGGTGCTTGATGCCTGCCATTCGCTTTTAAAAGGAGAGAATTGATGGCTGAGCCTGGAGAAATTAAAACCGCAGAGCTGTTTGGCCGGGTCAATAGAATCTTGATTGTAAAGCCCAGTGCCCTTGGTGATATTGTACACACCCTTCCCTTTCTCCATGCCCTTAAAAATCGGTTTCCCTGGGCCAGGATCGACTGGGTGGTGGCCCAGGGCCTCCACAGATTTTTAGAGGGGCATCCCATGATTGATAAATTATGGGTGATTAAAAAAGACCAGTGGAAGAAATTGGGAAACCTTCGGCAGACTATGGGGGAGATCAATCAGCTTCGCAAGGATTTGGGGGGCCAAAAATACGATGTCGCCATAGATCTGTCAGGCCTTTTCCGATCCGGTCTGATCACAGGTTTTACCAAGGCACCTGTCCGGCTTGGATTCAAAGAGTCGGACGAAGGAAGTCCCTTGTTTTACACTCATAAAATCCACGGCAGCATGAAAATCCATGCCATTGACCGATATCTGAAAATTGCCGAATTCATGGGATGCAGGACCGATGAGATCATTTATCCCTTTGCCCCCTATGATTTAAATCCTCCCATCTGCAAAACTTTACCCGAACGCTATGCCGTGATGAGCCCTTCGGCCGGAAAACCCGCCAATCGGTGGCATGCTGAAAAATTCGGTGAGCTGGCCTCAAGACTGGATTTGCCTGTGGTGGTTATTGCCTCGGCAGCCGAGGCGGAAATTGCAGAGGAAGTTGTGGCAAAGGCCAAGGGCAATGCCCTGTCCATCGCAGGACAAACCGGACTGAAAGATCTTCTGGCCGTTATTCGAAAGGCGCAATTTTTTATCTGCAATGACACAGGACCTATGCATATGGCAGCGGCCTTGAATGTACCTGTTTTTGCCATTTTCGGACCAGCCAACCCCATCCGGACCGGACCCTATGGAAAAATTCATTCCGTGATCCACAAGGAGTTGGCCTGTTCCCCCTGCTATGCCAAGCATCCTTGCACCAATCATGATTTTCGTTGTATGGAAGAACTTGGTGTAACCCGGGTCTTTGAGATCATTCAGGAGAATAGAAGATGAGGGTCTCGGTCATTGTCACCACCTATAACCGCCCTGATGCATTGAAAAAGGTGCTGGACGGCTTATTGGCCCAGACCTGTCTTCCTGATGAAATTATTGTTGCAGATGACGGATCCGGCCCTGAAACCAAATCCATGATGACGCCTTACTTGGCCCGCCGAAATACGGTAATATCCCATGTCTGGCAGGAAGACAAAGGCTTCAGAGCTGCCCGGATCCGGAACAAGGCCATTTATGAGTCCTCCGGTGATTACCTTATACTCCTGGACGGGGACTGTATCCCTGAAAAACATTTTGTAGCGGATCACAAAGCCTTAGCTGAACAGGGCTGCTTTTTTCAGGGCAAGCGGGTGCTGGTCAATAAGAAAGAGATTGACCGGTTTGATCATCGGGTAATGGATTTGCTATCAAACAGGTTCAAACTCGCCGTTTCCTCAGGGCTTTCCAACCGACACCACATTATTCGTATTCCTTTTTTTCCTTCACACAAAGTAACAAAACTCTCCGGGATCAGGAGCTGTAATATGGGGGTGTTTAAAAAAGATGTGGAGGCTGTGAACGGATTCAATCAGGAGTTCATTGGCTGGGGCCGGGAAGACACTGAATTTGTGATCCGGATGTTTCGATATGGGCTGAAGCGTAAAGAGAATCCCTTCAGGGCCATTTGTTATCATCTATGGCACAATGAGAATTCCCGTGAGAAACTGGATAAAAATGACAGCCTTCTTGACTTAACCGAACAATCAGGCTCTTATTATTGCAAACAGGGATTGGACAGCCTTGACGCCAATGATTTAAATGACCGTCCCAATCAGGTTTGAAGGAAAATTTAGTGAATAAGCTTTCAGTTTATATTATCGCATTCAATGAAGCAGATAAAATAAAAGATGCGTTGAAGAGCGTGGCCTGGGCCGATGAAATTGTGGTGGCAGACTCTTACAGCACTGATGACACAGCAAAAATTGCAGAAGAATACGGTGCCCGTGTGGTCCAGATTCCATTTGATGGATTTGGCCGTCTCAGGAACGACGCCATTGCCGCCTGTTCCCATGACTGGATTTTCAGTCTGGATTCAGATGAGCGGTGCACCCCGGGGGCAAAAAAAGAGATTCTTTCCATAATCAATGATTCAAAGAGTCTGGATGCCTATTATGTGCCCCGCCGAAATTATTTCATGGGGAAATGGATACGTCATGCCGGTTTTTATCCGGATTACAGGCAGCCTCAACTCTTCAGGAAAGGGACTTTGACTTTTAAGCCCGATGCGGTTCATGAGCGGTATGATGTGATCAGCGAACTTCCCTGCGGGTATTTTAAAGCCTACATTCATCAGATTCCTTACAAAAATCTGGAAGAGGTGATCCACAAGGCTAATCGTTACTCCACGCTGGGTGCTAAAAAATTAGCTGAGTCAGATACTCCCCCCGGAATGTTCAAGGCATTGACCCACGGTTTATGGGCAGCTTTCACTCTTTACATCCTGAAGTTAGGGTGTCTTGACGGCTGGCCTGGTTTTATCATTGCCCTGGGTAATTTTGAAGGCACTTTTTATAAATACGCCAAGTTTTATCTGAAGGCAAAAGGAATGGCTTCATTTTTAAATTGTCAGCTCCCAGATGATTGATAGTTGCCATATACCCATGATGTCACCATAACTGATTTCTATATTCAATGTTTTTTTGTAAATATTTGTAATTTCAATGTTATTAAATGAAAAATGGGTTTGCAGATCTGTTCTTGTTTAAACAAAGAACTTGACACAAACTTTACTTAAACTTATTCTCCGGATATTTGTAAGATTTTGCCTGCCCATTTCGGGTGAAATTTAGCTAAAAAATTTACCTGATCTATGTTTTTATGGATAGATAAGACCTAATAAGTTTTGGAGCGTGTGGTTATCTTGTGATTAAGCATTCTGAAAGAAAAAATTGGCTCATCCTTTCACATTGCTTCAATATGGACGGAAGGGCAGCAAGCCAGACAATTACGGATAAAATACCCTTTTTAGTTAAAAATGGTGTCACGCCTATTGTCATAAGTGCGCCTACAGGGGTGAAAGATACTGCATTTACCCATCATCAGGTCTTTTCACCTGCCCCGTCGGGTATTCTTTTCGAGATGAGAAACATCATTGAAAATAAATATCAACCCAATTGGCTCGTTAAAATTTTAAAGGCCCTTATTACTATTGTTTGCTTCCCGTTTTATCTTGTAGAAAAAATATTTATCAACTTAGACAGCCACTGGTCGTGGTTTATAACGGCTGGGATTAAAGCTATCTGGGTAGCAAGGCATAATCGTTTCCAATTGATTTATACTACTGGCGGTCCGAGCAGTACTCATCTAACTGGATACATTTTGAACAAGATTTTAGGGATTCCGTGGATCGCAGAGATACATGATCCATTGGTTGCCGAACATGGAAAGAAACGATATCAACGCTATGCGTTTCATAAATGGTTGGAAAAAGAGATTCTTAAAAACGCATGTGCAGTTTTTTATTTTACGGAGAGTGCATGTAATAATGCCAAAAAGCGTACGTGCATAAACAATAGTGCTTACGTGTTGAGGCCAGGGGCAAATCCACCTGAAATTTCAGATGTTCAATATGAAAAAAGAGAAAAAATTCATTTCGGTCACTTTGGATCTCTAGCATCTAATCGAAACTTGGCGTCGGTTATGAATGCCTTTGCCGGAATTTTTAAGCAATCACCTGCCCTGAACAATAAAATTGCTTTTGACGTTTACGGTACAACACTTGACCCTGCTTCAAAAAGGGCTATGAATGACTTGTCTTTGGGGAATGTGGTTCAGGAATACGGCCGGCTTGAATATGATTCTGTAACAGAGAAATCGGGCAGGCAAAAGGCCTTTGAAAGAATGAATCTTTGTGATGTACTCGTTTTAATTCATGGACACTCAGATTTCAGCGATGAATACATCCCTTCAAAACTTTATGAATACCTACTGACGAAAAGACCCATTTTGTGTCTTGCCTCTCCAAAATCTGAACTTGCTTCAATCCTCGAAAGTACGGGGCATAGGGTCGTAGATCCAGGTAATCCTGGCGCTATTATAGCTGGATTAGAACGTTTAATTCATGAATGGAGTACGGATAGATTAAACACAGGTTTCAACGACTGTAGTTTTACTGTAGAAGCCACAGTGACTAAAATGATGAAACTAGTTGAATCAGGCTTAAAAGAAAAATAGTGCTTGTAGATCACCTAATGCATTCTTTCCATCACTACCTGATATTTTTCTAAAGAAATGGAGAAATTGTTTTTCTTCAGATAGGGAACAGGATAGTTAACTTTATCTTCATAATTCTTGTTGATAATTTTCTTGATACCTTATGTATCATTATTACCATCTGCTGGACGATTAATGAAAAGGTCGATTCTTTTGAAAAAATCCAATAATTTAAATGTAATGAGTAAAAAAAAAAGATTGCGTATTGCCATAGTTATAAAGAATTTTGTAGCAACAGGCGGGGCTGAACGATATGCAGTCGAAACTGCAATGCGAATCCTTGAAAAAGGACATAAAATTGATCTTTACGCCAGGACCATTGATTCCAGCCTCACAAAGGGCATGACAGTGTTTAAAGTCCCTGATAAGATGAAATTTTCCAGTGTACTCTCTTTATATTCTTTTTCCAGCATCTCTTCCAAGCTTTTAACAGGTAAAGCATATGATGTGATCCACTCCCATGATAAAGGGTGTCAAGGCCATCTTTCCACCCTGCATACCTTTTCATTTAAGCGGGGAATGAGAGATATGTCCTTGTTAAAGAGGATCAATGATTTCGGGCTTTCTCCCAGGGCATGGCTTTATATTCACCTTGAAAAAAGGCAAATCGACTCCGGACGTCTGGCTGCAGTCTCTGAGGTGATTAAAACGGATATTCAGGAGAGTCATAACCGCAAGCATGACATCTCAATCATTACCCCAGGTGTTGATATCGAAAAATTTAGTCCTGAGAAAATCTATGCCATGCGGGACAAGGTCCGCAAAGAAGAAAGGGTGGCCCCGGATGAGATTGTTGTCCTCTTTGTCGGGTCCGAGTTCAAGCGGAAAGGGCTGGATTTCGTCATTCCTGCCTTGGGCAAGAAGATGAAGCTTTTTGTGGTAGGGCGTAAAGAGCGGATGCCGCATTATAAAAAACTTGCAGAGCAATATGATTTGTCAGATCAAATTGTTTTTACCGGATTGACAGAGGATATCCTTCGGTATTATGCTCTGGCTGACATTGTTGTTCTTCCTTCTGTTTCAGAGGCCTTTGGCATGACTGTACTTGAAGGCATGGCCTGCGGCCTTCCCGTCATCACCAGCAGGGCTGCCGGCTGTGCTTCCCTTGTCAAAACAGGGTACAACGGGTTTGTGTTTAGTGATCCGGGGCAGTTGCCCGGCATACTGAAAACAATGCGGAATAAAGAGGTCAGGATTAAAATAGGAACCCGGGCCAGACAAAAAGCGGAAGACCATACATGGGATGAAACAGCCTACCAATATGAAAGGCTCTACTACGAGATTGCTGGTTCAAATACCTGAAACCAGTAGTTAAGTCTGTCACGCCCCTTTAAAGGTTTCTATTGCTCGCCGTGCCCCTCCTGATTCGATTTCTTTTTCAGTGTTGTTGTCAGCATTATGCCGCACCACAAAATCAGAAAACGCCCTTCGTGGAAGGTTGTAAAATGGCCGCTGAACATACTGGTGGCGCACCATACCAATAAAGTGCCAATTCCCATGTAATAGAATGTGTTCGGCACCTTTTGCCTAAAAAAAGAGACAATAAATATTAGAAAGACAATGAGTCCTAAAAAACCGTGTTCCACCCATATTTTTAAATACTGATTGTGCGGATCTGTGGTTGGCATACTCTGCCAAATTTCTTGATCGGCAACTTGCTTGGCATAGGCAAGTTCAAAGCCGCTGGTGCCATATCCTATAATTGGATGCTCCATTTTTTTCAACATAGCAAGGGTATTCTTCCACCAGAGAATCCGTATCCCCATGGCTGTTGTTTGGCCACGGTACTGATCATGGGTCTGTATCTCTCTCAGTCCTTTTAGGGTCCGTTCTTTTGCCACAGGAAATGACATAACACCCATGAGGATCACCGAGGGAACCACTAACATCAGAAACCACCGTTTTTTGCCCTGATATCCCCAGAAAACCAGTGCCATTCCATAAATCATAAATGCCAGATAACCGCTTCTTCCCGGGGTTAGGAAGATGCCAACGGTCATGATCACTGACGCCAACCCAAGCAGCCATTGGGGTGGACCTGGTATCTCTGAGGGGAACTTTATCAGCGCCATGCAGGTAAATACTGCAACTGAAAAGAATATACCCTGGGTGGAGTGGTTGTCCACCACAATACCCACCGGAAACCTATGGTAAATTGTAAAATTGAATAGATGCCCTGTCAGAGCGAGGGAAGCTGCAAATGTCATTAAAGCGACAAATATGAGAGCAAATCGTTGCTTCCATCGTGGATCATCATACAGGGCTGCGGCAATTGGGAGCAAGAGGTATTTTCGCCAGCTCCCCCACATATCCAGACTTTCGGAAAGTGGGGCCACACTGTGTGTACTACCTAAGCCGACCATGGCGAAAAGTACAAGGGCCATGGCCACCATTGGCTGTTTCAGAGTGGCAAACAAACGATACCGGAGTGAACTGAATCCCAGAATCATAACTAAAATCAGGATCTCGATTACCACGGTCGCTGCCGTGGAAACACACAGTGCAATGAGTTCTAATACAATTAGGATCCGGGCCAGGAACAAAGGATCAAATTTAAATTTCATTTTTTATACCAGATTTCAGTGAATTTGGGTTAGGTCTTTTCCCAACAGAGGATATAGGTATTTTCTTCTTAGAATTTTTACCTTCCATTCGAGGCGATCTTTCAGTGTTCCCCGATCCATGGTTTGGATACTTGAGGCAAATAACCCTGTGTGGGAGCCCTGGTCAACTATGGTGGGGTCAAGCCAAAGGATTGGGATCTGCAATTTCTGACAGATATGATCGATTAAATGGTCTGCCGGCAGGGTAAATCCTGTTTCTTTGATCCATTGTATCATTTTTTTAGCGGTGTCGCGGCTAATCCAATACGAGTCTGCTGCCCTGGCGTATTGAGCCTGATACAGGTAGGTGTCCTTACGTTTTTTAGTCCAAGGTACATAAAGGGCACAGCCGCTGCCTAGGCTGATATATGAATGGCCAGGCCATTTTGAATCTATTTCGATAAAGACCTTTTGAACGATCTTTTTAAAATTTGTTATATCAATGAGTACATCATCTTCAAACACAAAGGCGCCATCATCCTCTCCTTTGGAGATTCGTCCCCATGCGCAGATATGTTTCAGTGCACAGGATACAGCCTCGATGTTTATATTTCCCTTGTATTGATACTGGTCTAATACTTCCGGGGTTATCTCGTTTTTGTCATGATCCAGAACCCATTCAAAAGACAAATTAAGCCTTGAGAATTGTTCAATGATATTTTTTTCTCGCTCTTCGTAACCGTTTTTTACGTGAAGAACGTAAGATTTGTATTTCATTTATACACTCAAATTCTAAATCCCCGAAAGCTATGCCGTTAGGAATATTAATAAAGTCTATTATCTTATTTTATTTCCTGAACTAATTTAAACCTTGAATTCTGCTCTGGCAAAGTATCAGAGCCTTGGGTAAAATGCAATTGAAATAATACTAACCCAAATCCACCGTCTATTTTTTTGGACACCCATCCAAAGAGCATTCGGGGGGATTTTTTCCGAGGCGAGAGCTTAGCCCGGTGGGAACGTATCTTTTTTATCACCAGCCCTCTGGTCCCAACATATTCAGGGCGTAGCTATCCCCTTGGCAGACCGAATAAATTTGACTCTTAGTAGACATCTTCTTCATATATTTTCATCCAGACGGTGCCCAAGCACCTACAAGCATCGCTATTTTCCTGCGTGCCTAAACCAAGAGATCGTATGATGGATGCCCTTTGGATAAACGCAAAATCAGGCTGTGGGATCGTTTGATTACTCGACCCGGGATATTAATGACTGAGAACCTGATGGCCTTCATCCGTTTGGTCTCCATGGAAGGATCTAACGCTATACTTTTCATCATTACATTCAGGTTCAGGGATATTATCATGATCTTCCACCATGCCGCATTCTCACCGAAATCGGCGGATGGCAGTTTCCCTCCAGCCAAGTCATCTTTCATCACGGCATGAACTTCCTCACTCTTGCCACATCGTTCATGAAGCTAGTGGATCACCTCTTCTCCGTTCATGTCCGTGTATTTGATATTGGTCACCACACCGAAAACTTTATACCGGTTTTCCTCTATTTCCATTGTTGGAAAGGGAAGCTTAAGCTGCTCTGGTTCTTCCATGCCGGGCAACTGCGGTTGTTGCTCAAGGTGTTGGCGTTTGGCAAGATACCTGTATTCTGGAGCATTTTTACTGTGGCACAATTCATTGGGAACAAAACAGACTTCCGCCCACTCGCTGCCGGTCTTTACCTGCATGCCCTTCTGCTTTTTATAGATCGGCTGCCACTGTGAATCAGGGACCTGGGATACAGCCGTTTTGAACGACTGGGTCACATCACAACCGATTGCAAATTCGATTCTGCCAAAACGGTTATTTTCACCTTTTTCACAGTACCTTAAAAGATCATGCTGGTAGCCTGCCGTATCTGATCGGAGCTTTACCTTTTCGACATTTTCCGGAAGGCAGTTCAAAGCCTCTTTGAAAACTCTTAATTGCTCAAAACCGGCAGGTACATTGCCGTCTCGAAATTCTGTGTGCAGAATAATGCCGTGCTCATGCCACCATGTATTTAACGGCTGGTAGGACTTGAAACCTTTATAGCAATAAAGAGCTGTCTTTTTCATGGTCTCAGACAAAGTAGCATCCATGTCCAAGGTGGCTGTTTTCTCAGGTTTCACTATATTTAAGCTGGCGCATACATCTTTATTGATTTTCCCCAACCCCTTTAGATGCTTATTGGCTGTGGGAATAAATGCTTTGATATCCGTATGCTGACGGACCCTCTCCTGCTCAGCATCATGAAATTTGGATAGATATCTGAAGACTGCCGATGGTGATGGGACAGAGCGGTTTTTCTCTTTGCGCCACCTTCGTTCCAGGGCTCTGCGCATCTTACGCCTTAGACCGTGCATTTCAGATCTACGCAGTATTTTGCAAAACCCTTCATCTGCCTCCACGACCTTGAGATCATCAACACAGTCACCACCAGCAAGATTGAGTAGCACCAAGGCTATAACCATTTGGCAATCGGTCCAGCCTTGAGATTTTTCTCTGATCTTTAAATGCTTTTGAATGGATTTAGACAAGCCAATAACCTTGGCCAAGTCGAGGTAAAGCGGTAATCCAGCCAGGCCCGTCATACCGCTGCCAGTTTTTTCTTCTTCATACTTGAATGGTAACACACCTTGTGACATACTTTGTTGCACCTCGTTGATGATAGGTTTTTGGTCGCACAAATACTCTATCCGCTTGACTCATCAAGCGCAACGGGGTTTTCTTTTTTTTAGGTGGTGGATTGGGGTACTAATTAATCAGGAATCGTCTCTCCATTTTTACTTGATGGAGTCTGTAAATTCTGGTGATATCCCTTCCCATGGCATCAATGGTGTGATGTTTTTGCACCTGCTTTCTGGCTGCATAGACCCGTTCCATGGCTGAAGCTTCCCTGCCAAGTGTTAACCGTATCATCTTTGACAGGTCATCAGGGGATTCCGGATCGAAGTGGAGCCCTGTTTTTTCATGGAATAGGATGTCTGTGATGCCGTTTGTCCTGGAGCCAATAACGGGGCAGCTGCTGTACATCGCTTCCAGCATCTCTTGGGGCACCCCTTCGTAGTGGGTGATGTGACTCGATGTTAAAATGCAGCAGTCGCAGGCCCTGTGCAATGCCCATGAGCCCCCAGGTTTTGGGGTATGGAAATGAATCCTCTTTCTGATGTCCATGTCATCGGACAGTTTCATCAGTTTTTCAACAACCTCACCAGAGATTTCGCCCGAGAAAACCAGGTGATGGGAAAATCCCGGCTTAATTTGTTTATAGGCCTTTAGAATGGTTGCCAGACGTTTTATTTCAGGGAGTCTTCCGGAGAATTCTATAAATCGTGTTTCCGGTTCAAGGTCAAGGGTCTGGGCCAGTTCTTTTCTGGCCTCTTCCTTTGATGTAAGAATCTTAGGCTCTATGATACCTCCGGGGATTGAGAAAATTTCCATATCCTTGAGGCCGAACATATGCTGAAGATGTAGGGTGGTATCATGGGCAGTGGTGAAAACGTAGTGGCTGTGTTTTTTATAAATTTTCTTGTTGGTCCATGTGTTTCTCAGCTTACTCCCGGTATGACGGGAAATGATCCGGCAGGAAACTCCTGTTTTACGGGCTGCTTTTAAAGCCATTTTTGCATCTGCCCTTCCATGGGCGTTCACCACATAGGGTTGCTCGTTTTTCAGTATCTGTATGAGTTCCCTGTACTCGCTTATCCGGGCAATGCCTTTAAAAGAGAGGGCATAAACAGATAAGCCGTGGTCTCGTGCCTTTAGGAAAAGCGGACTTTCCTTAGGGGCTATAACCACAATCTTGTGGCCCTGGGCCTCCATCCAGACCGATTCTTCCAAGATCCGTTTTTCGGGGGGCCCCCAGTGGGTCCGGCTGGAGGTATGTACAATTTTATAAAGCGTTCTCATGAGGATTTTGATGCTAAAAGCTTGGCTTCAATCCTTTGTATGTCTTCGGGTAAGTCGATTTCCGGTGAGTCATAGGGGCTGACCACCACCTTGATGGGGTAACCGTACTCTAACACCCGGAGCTGCTCAAGTTTTTCCACATCCTCACAGGTGCCTGTGGGCAGGGTCACTATTTTATCCAGAAATTTTTTGGTGTAGGCATAAAATCCCAAGTGTTTATAATAGTCCACATCGGTCTGGTCGTCTCTTGGAAACGGGATCTGAGCTCTGGAGAAATAAAGGGCAAATCCGTTCCTGTCAAAAACGACTTTTACATCTTTGGGATCTGTGATCTCCCTTTTGTCCTCTATTTTAAAGGCCAAGGTTGACATGACAAGGCTTTTGTCCGTGTCAAAGGGCCGGATCATATAATCCAGGCATCTGGGATCGAACACTGGTTGATCTCCCTGGATATTGATCAGGATGTCTTCCGGGCTTAATTCTATAATATTGGCGGTTTCCGCAACCCGGTCCGTACCTGACCTGCAGGTGTCCGAGGTCATGAGGGCTTCTCCGCCGAATGCTTCAACCGCCCTGACAATCCGTTCATCATCCGTGGCAACAATGGTGCGGGTCACCACAGATGATTTTTGCGCCTGTTCATAGACTCTTTGGATCATGGACTTGCCGGCGATGGTGGCCAGAGGTTTGCCTTCAAGGCGGCTGGACCCGAATCTAGCGGGTATGACAGCAACGGGCATGGCTTACATTCTCCTGAACAAGGAGCGGGCCTTGTCGCGGGTCATGATGGTTTTCCAGTCGGGGCCCAGGCAGTTCTCCCACAGAGGATCCAGACCTAATGCCACGGTGATCATGGTTTCCATCTGATCATCGGAGAGATCGGCGGTCAGACCTCTGGGAATATCCACCCCGGTTTTATCCATCATGGTCCGAAATTCTTTAACCCCGTCCCCATAATACTCTTCAAGCGCGTCAAAGGTTATACAGCAGCCCACACCGTGGTGGGTGCCCAATACATAGGAAAGCCCGTAGGACAGTGCATGGCAGGCTCCGACCTGGGAATAGGCAATGCTCATGCCTCCGAAGAACGAGGCCATCATCAGTTTATCATCGGCATCCGGGTGGTTGTCTATAAACACCTGACGGCAGAGTTCCAGGGATTTTTCCCCATAGGATTTGGAAAACTCATTGAGAAAGGTGCCTTCCAGGGATTCTATGCAATGGATATAGCAATCCATGCCGGTGTAAAAATGTTGGGCCTTGGGTACATCTTTTATCAACTCAGGATCCAGAACCACCTGGTCAAATACGGTATAGTCGGAATTGAGTCCCAGTTTCTTTTCAGGCCCGGTGAGCACAGCTGTTCTGGATACTTCAGCTCCTGTGCCGGACAGGGTGGGCACGGCTGCATGGTAAATAGCCGGATTTTTGATCAGGTCCCAGCCCTGGTAAAGGGTGGAAGACCCCTCATTTGTCAGCATCAGGGATACGGATTTGGCAAGGTCCATGGCGGATCCGCCGCCAATACCGATCACGGCGCAGGGCAGGGTGGGCTTAAGCGCCTTAACGTCAAGGGTGAGCTGGTCCACATATCCTGTTTTGGGTTCGTCATCCACATTCACCCAGAGGATGTGATCCGTGTCATGGGCCGGAATCCGTTGTTCCATGGTTTTACCCTTGAACACATCATCCACCACAAAGACGGCCCAGGCATCAGCTCCTGTGCGCTGGTTTTCTATAATTTCATCCAGCTGGGCAAAACAGCCCCGGCCGAAGATTACATTGGGGACCAGTTTGAAATTTCGAAACATTGGGTATATCCTTAATCTTGTTAGGTATTCTTAGGACTCGTTACAAAATAACTTGATCTAAATCATTTCCAAAACCCCTTAAAAGACTGGGGATTTTGAAAACAAAAGATCAAGTAATTTTGGAGCTGATCCTTACTTTTTAAATGCCTTGAAAATGGCCTGGATTCGTTTATCTATATCTTCCTTAGTCCAGGACAGCATGATCTGCATTGAAAGTGTCCGTTTCATTATCATGTCCGTCTCTTCAAGGACTATGTTTTTATAGTCGGGCAGATCTTTTGCCAGCTCAAAGGCCAGGGGAGCAGACCGCTTCAACTCTTTGAGATGGTGCCATTTTTTATAGTAATGCCAATTGTTGTCGTACCAATAGGGGCAGGGGACACCGTTCTCTGCAAGATTTTTAGCCACCTGGCGTGCCCTGTCTTCCGTGGGGAGAAAAAAGCTTAAAAAGGTGGCGGAATCTCCAAAGGGATCCGGCAGGTAGCGGAACTCAACATCCCCGATATCTGCCATGGCATCTTTGATGGCAGCTTTATTCTTCCGCTGGGTTTCTACAATTTGGGAAAGCTTGTTCAGCTGGGCCAGGCCAACTGCTGCATTCAACTCACTGATTCTATAGTTGGTCCCGATGATGGGATGGTCGTCAGCCCCTCTGTCCGGGCCGCCTAAGTGGTCATGCCCATGGTCGGCATACTGATCGCAGCGGTCATATACTTCTCGTAAGTTGGTAATGATACCGCCGCCTTCTCCGCAGGTAACCGTCTTGACCGCATCAAAGGAAAAGCATCCGGCCATGCCGAATGTTCCCAGGTGCTTGCCCTTGTAAGTGGCGCCTAAGGACTGGCAGGCATCTTCCAGAAGAATCAGACCTTTTTGATCACAAAATGTCTTGATTTCATCTATTCTGGCCATGGAACCGCACATGTGCACCGGTACAACTGCGCGGGTTTTCGGTGTGATATATTTTTCCAATCGGTCCGGATTCAGACAGAGCGTTTCATCAATATCGGCAAATACGGGAATGGCGCCCGCGTGGATCACCGCTTCAAAGGTGGCCACAAAGGTAAAGGGCGGAACTATAACCTCGTCTCCCGCACCGATACCGCAGGCGGCCAGAGCGGTTGACAGGGCCGCCGTGCCGCTGGAGCATAGGTGGCTGAAGGCTGCGCCCGTGATATCCCCCAGTTTTTTTTCAAATTCCAAAGCCTTGAAATGGCCGTTTCTGGCCCCTTCAAAACCGTACCTGAACAGGACACCGGTTTCAAGGACATCATTGACCTCTTTTCTTTCCTCATCACCGAATAGTTCAAAGCCGGGCATGTGGGTCTCCTTAAATAATAGTATTGTGTTAAATATATTGAATTCATCTAATAGTTTAGAAAGTTACCATAAATATCACACTCATGGCTGTGTTTTCAAGCGTCTGCCAAATAAATTGACTTTCATTTTTCCTGTGTTTATAACCAAGGAATAAAACTAAACCCAAATGGTTATTAGTAAATAACCCTAAGTTCCGAATGCCGACAGGGACAGGAAACATTTTCATGGAAGAAAATATAAAAAAAAACAAGGCATACAAGGGATTTGAGCAGGGACCCATCCGTCCCCCCAGCGAAGCTTACAGCCTTCTTCTCAGACTGACGCGGAACTGTCCGTGGAATCAGTGTTCCTTTTGCAGGGTATATAAAGGGCGCAGGTTTTCATTACGGCCCGTGGATCATATCATTAAGGATATTGATCTGATTCATACCTATATTACCCGGATTAAACAGATCATAAAACCAGGGTTGCCCAGTGATCAGGAAATTATTAACACCTTATATAATAGCTTTGAGATTAAAGACCGGGTGGCGTTTAATGCTGCCATGAACTGGTATGCCGCAGGAATGAGTTCTATTTTTCTTCAGGATGCAAATTCTCTGATCATGCGGCCTGATGATCTGATTTATATTCTGGGGCACATTCAAAATTGTTTTCCTGAAACCGAACGGATTACCTCCTATGCCAGGAGTCATTCTATTCTCCGGATTAAAACCAAAGATTTGGAACTGATTCGCGACTCCGGACTGAATCGTATCCATATCGGCATGGAATCAGGATCTGATCAGGTTTTAAAACGGATCAACAAGGGGGTTACCAAAGCCGGTCATATTGAAGCCGGTCTTAAGGTAAGGGCGGCTGATATGGAATTGTCAGAATATGTGATGCCGGGTTTGGGCGGTATTGACCTTTCCATTGAACATGCCCTGGAAACCGCAGCTGCCCTGAATTCCATCAATCCTGAATTCATCCGTATCCGCACCCTGGCGGTAACAACCGGAACCAAACTTTTCGAGCAGGAACAGCAGGGTCTCTTTGAAAAACCCAGTGACACAATGATGGCCAAAGAGTTACGGCTTTTTCTGGAAAGCCTGGACAATATTCAGTCCCAGGTCAAAAGCGACCACATTCTCAATCTGTTTGAAAACCTGAGCGGACAATTGCCCCGTGACAAGGAAAAGCTCATCAGTATTATCGACCGTTTTTTTGAGCTGCCTGAAAATGACCGTGTGATTTATCAGGTGGGACGGCGCATGGGGTTTTTCAGGGGGCCGGAAGATATGGAAGCAAGTCCCCATATGGACCAGGTCCGCCAGGCCTGCCGGCACTTCGGGGTCACCCCTGACAACGTGGATGAGATCATTGATCAATTGATGAAACGCTTTGTCTGAAAATCTCTATATCCATGTACCGTTCTGTGTGAAAAAATGCCGGTATTGTGATTTTTATTCTGAAACAGACCGCGGGTTGATTCCGGATTATACCAAAGCTCTGGTCAAAGAGATTCATCTGCGGGCCAAGGCTGATCTAACTAAAGCCGCGGGCTCCCGCGATGCAGATCGTCATAACACAGTGGGGACCATCTATTTTGGCGGCGGCACCCCGTCTCTTTTGCCCTTGAATGCCCTTGAAACCATTTTAAATACCCTGCACCAGTATTATTTGATTTCGGAAAAGACCGAGATTACCCTTGAGGCTAATCCAGGTACCCTGGACAGGGCATATTTAAAAGGGATTAAAGGTCTGGGCATCAACCGGTTGAGCATCGGGACCCAGTCATTCAATTCGAAAAACCTGTCCCTTCTGGGACGAATTCATACCGGCGAACAGGCCGGAAATGCAGTGAGAGATGCCCGGGCAGCCGGATTTGACAACATCGGTCTTGATTTGATCTTTGGTTTGCCTGGAGAATCGCAAAACGCCTGGCTAAAAGATATGGATAAGGCCCTTGAATTTAAACCTGAGCATTTGTCCTGTTATATGCTCACCCTTGAGCCGGGTACCCCCCTTTACGGTCAGTATGAAAAAGGCCGGTTTTCCCCTATGGCACAGGACAGCCAGGTCGATATGTTTTCCTTTACATCAGATTACCTGACCTGTGCCGGATACGATCATTATGAAATTTCCAATTTTGCCAAAGGCAAATCCAACAGGTCCCGTCATAATTCAGGATACTGGCAGATGACTCCCTATACCGGATTCGGCCCGTCAGCCCATTCCCTTGCATATAACTTACCCGGCGGCAACGGTAAAAGTCCCTTGCGTTCCTGGAATCTGGCTAATCTGAACAGGTATATAGCGTGTCTTGAAGGTGATCAGCTCCCGGTTGAAGGCAAGGAGAGTCTAACCATACCCCAGCAGCTGCTTGAAATGGTGATGGTCCGGCTGAGAACAGCCGAAGGAATTGATATCAAGGCTTTTAATGCCTTGTCCAAAAAACCGTTCACCCTGTTGTACACAGATCTGATAAAGGGTTTGACCGATGAAAACTTAGGCAGAATTACGGGAAATGAAAAACGGTTTATGCTGACCCGGGCGGGCTGGGCCCGCCTGGACAGTATTGTTGAGGAATTTGCCGAAAGGCTTTTATAGGGCAACTATAGTTTTTTTCTCAATTGCCGGTGATCCCCCACCCGGATGGTCAAATGGGTGCTGTCAAAGTATTCGATCAGGGGAATTACAAATTTCCTGGAGATTCCGGTCATGTCCTTGAACTCCGGGGTGGTGATTTTTTCATTGGCCTTGAGGAAAACGATCAGCCTTTCTTCAAGTCCGGCAATGGCCCGGGCATTAAAAAAGAGGTCATCCTTGGTTTTGATTACCGCTTGTTCATCAATCAGCATCTGAAGCACATCTTTTGCGTTTTTTTTGTCCAGGTTCAGATCCTGGCAGATGGTCCTGAAAAACGGCGGGGTCAGGCCTGATGATTGATAAATGGCCATGATTTTTTCCTTGACCTCATGCTGGTCCACCTGGAGAGCCACCTCAAATCCGGCCAGTTTGATCAGACTCTTGTCCTGAACAATTGCTTTTTCCTTTTCAAGCCGGTTGAACAATATATTAAAGAACCTGGCATCTTCCACATACCGGAATTTGGATTTCAGTTCCTGGGAGGGCATACCTTCTTTAAGGGGGTTGGCCTCGTGGTAGGCAACCAGTTTTTCCAGAGCCTTTTCCCTGAATCCGTCAAAGACCTTGCCGTGGACGTAAATCTGTTTTTCCTTGTCCGTCTGGATGATTTCCTGTCTGGCCAGCATTTTCTGGAGGGTGGCCATCAGTTTTTTATCCGAGATATTGGTCATGACGCGCAGGTCTGTGAGGGAAAGTCCCATATGTCCCTTGAGGGAAAGGAAAAAGGATATGGTTTTTTCATTGTCTCCGGAAATCAGGTCATTCAACCCCTGGACAACCGCCTGGTCATGGAGTTTGTGCTTCTGGGAGGCCGGATTAAGAATGGTGCCGCCGCCGATTGTTTTTACCGGGGAGTAGCTCCGGATGACATATCGGTCATCCTTGATGCAGCAGACCGGTGATTCCAGGCGGAACTGGACAGGAGCCGTATCCCCGGGCATCAATTCTTCCCGGTCCAGCAGCACCATATATCCTAAGATTTCACTGGTTCCGGAGTGAAACCGAATCCTGGTTCTGGCCTTGGCCGGTTTGGCATTACTTGAAATATAGGTAAAATCGGCATCCACCATATAGCTCTCAATAAGGGTGCCGGGGGATGATAGTACGTCACCCCGGAAAACCGATTCCTTGTCCAGACCCTGGAAGTTTATGGCGGTCCGGGTTCCGGCTCCGGCGTTTTCCACAGCACTGGAGTGGACCTGGATTCCCCTGACCTTGGAGGTGATTTTCTTAGGGTAGACCACAATATCATCCCCGACATTGACCTGGCCTGAAATCAGGGTGCCTGTGATCACCGTTCCAAATCCCTTCATGGAAAACACCCTGTCCACAGGCAATCTGAAGATAGAGGAAAACTTTCGTTCCGGCAGATTCGAGCAAATCTCTTCAAGGATCCGGGTAAAGTCATCAAGACCCTGACCTGTGGCAGAGGAAACCGGAATAATGGGTTTGTCTTCTAAAAAGGTATCCTGGACAAAATCATTGATATCATCCAGGGCAAGCTCCAGAAGATCCTCATCCACCAGATCTGTTTTGGTAAGGGCGATCACTCCGTCGCGGATGCCCATGAGGTTACAGATTTCCATATGCTCCCGGGTCTGGGGCATTACCCCTTCGTCCGCAGCAATAACCATGGTTACCACATCAATGCCGCTGGATCCGGCCACCATGTTTTTGACAAATTTCTCATGTCCGGGCATATCCACAATGCCGATATGCTGGCCATTGGGAAGATCCAAAGAGGCAAATCCCAGTTCAATGGTGATGCCCCGTTCCTTCTCCTCTTTGAGGCGGTCTGTTTCAATCCCGGTCAATGCCTTGACCAGGCTTGTTTTTCCATGATCAATGTGGCCTGCTGTGCCTAAAATTATATTGTCCAAGGGTAAGGTTCCGTTAGTCTTTGGATTTTGTGAAAAAGCTCATACCGTATGCCAGGGCCGTCAGGATTACACCTGCACCCACCCCGTAATAGATTCCCCATTCCGGCCTGAAAAGTCTTATCAATACTATACCAAAGGCCAGACCGAGTATCAGCCGTACCATAAAAATGATTAATGCATTCATATAAAAACGTCCTTAATTATAGTCATAATCCATACCAAAAAGATAATAGTCAAACACAGGGGGCAGGTCAATCTTATAATGTGGACATGAAAATTTAATAATTTTTAAAAAAAAGCTTGCCAAAGAAGATAGGGTCTGATAGTTAAGGGGGGTTTTTTGAGGTGGGTGTAGCTCAGTTGGTAGAGCACTAGGTTGTGGTCCTGGACGTCGCGGGTTCGATCCCCGTCACTCACCCCATTAACATCCTTTCTTTTTAAGCCTTCTCAATTTATCCATATAGGAAATATTATGAAACGTGACTTTAGATCCGGCTCTTCAACAGGAGCCAAGACCTTTGTTATGGGATTGTTTCCCCAGTTTTGTAAAACTCTCATGGCGTGGACCTGTCTTTTTAGCCTTTTGATTTCACCGCCCGCTACCATCGCCTCCCAGGACGCATACCCGGATCTTAAGGACGGTTTGTATGCCCAGATCAAAACCGATAAAGGAGTGATTCTTCTGGAACTCTTTTACAAAAGGGTGCCCATGACCGTGACCAACTTTGCAGGTCTTGCCAGGGGGACAATGGAAACCACGTCCAGAAAAGGGCAAACGTTTTATGACGGTCTTGTCTTTCATCGGGTAATTCCGGATTTCATGATTCAGGGGGGGGATCCCCAGGGAACCGGAACCGGCGGACCAGGCTATCAGTTCCCGGATGAATTCCATCCGGAACTTAAACATGACGGCCCGGGTACTTTATCCATGGCCAATTCAGGACCCGGCACCAATGGTAGCCAGTTTTTCATCACACATAAGGCAACGCCCTGGCTGGATTTCAAACATACGGTGTTTGGTCGGGTGATAAAAGGTCAGGCTGTGGTTGATGCCATCGCAAAGGGTGATCTGCTCCAGACCGTGACCATCATTGCCAAAGGTAAAGAGGCTGAGTCATTCCGGATCGACCAGGCTGGATTTGATGCCATACAAAATCAGATGAACGCAGGAAACAGTGCTCTGATAAAGGAAGAAGCGGAAACGTTTGAGCGGGAAATGCTTGCGAAGAATCCGGATGCCGTTAAAACAGATGCAGGCCTGATGTATGTCCCGATAAAACCGGGGGAAGGTCCGGCAGCAACCAAGGGGGCAAGGGTCCGTGTCCATTATACCGGGGTGCTGGCAGACGGAAAGAAGTTTGACTCTTCCAGAGATCGGGGGCGGCCGATTCGTTTCACCCTTGGTGCCGGTGAGGTTATTCCCGGATGGGATCTTGGAATTACCGGCATGAAAAAAGGGGAGATGCGTCGTCTGCTTATTCCCTATCATCTGGCCTATGGGGAACGCGGTTATCCAGGTGTTATCCCTCCCAAAGCCACCCTTATTTTTGATGTGGAGCTGGTAGACTTTAAATAGATACTTCTGCCGGTCCCCGCCGGGTCCTATCCAAGCCTACAATAGCGGCATGGTTCTCATCTGGTTAAGTATCCTTGCTTTTCGTTTGAGAACATGGGGTCCGGGCGTTTTAATTGACCATTTGTGGGGACTTGGCAGTATCGCTGCCATTAGCGCTGCCTGTGAAGGGCTCAGCTGCTCTGCATTGCATGAAAAATAGGCCCGGGCGCCTGCCTGGGCTCCAACAATCCCGGTTCCCCAATCCACGGTATTCAAATAAATTTCCAGAATTCTTTCTTTATCCCATATAAGTTCAATAAGGATTGTATACCAGGCTTCGGCCGCCTTTCTGAAAATCGATCTGCTGGCCGGCAGATACAGGGAGCGGGCTGCCTGCATGCTGATGGTTGATGCTCCCCTGAATCCCCTGTTTGCCATGACTTGATCAATCACATTTCTGATTTCCTCAAAATCAAACCCGTGGTGCTTGAGAAACCGCTGATCTTCGGAGGCCAGAACAGCCTGCCTTAAGTTTGGGGATATTTTGTTGATATCTTTCCAGGCATAGGTTGACGGAACATAAGGGGCATCAAAGTAACGTCCCATAACCCATTCATAAGCCATGTTCACCGTTCCCGGCGGATTGACATATTTAAAAATCAATACCTGGCCAAGGGTCAGCATAACAACCAAGAGGATGAGTTTCATCCCTGTTCTGATCAGCCATCCCCTTAATGTCTTTTTTTTAGATTTATCCATGGTCAGTTCCTGTTTGCCGGTTCTACTTTGAACCGGGATTGTTGTCAAATGAAAATCCAGCCTTATATTCAGTGCATCTGGTTTGAACAAAGTCAGGCGAATAATGTCAAGTTATATAACCCAATAATTATAGGGGAGGTTTTTATGACACAGATACATCATGTGACGGAAAACCAGTCCAAAGAATATATCAATATTAATCTTGCAGGATCGGGTCTGGACTTTTTTTCAGCCAAGCAGGCTGCAAAGGACAAAGCCTTTGAAAAGTGTGATCATCCCATGATTTTATCATGGAAAAACGGTAAAACCGGTGAAACCCATCCGGACTACGAGTGCGGAGTGAATGACAGGCCTTTCTGGATCCGCTATGCCGAAGGCAGGGGTGCCAACCTGACCATTGACATAAATCAGGGCGAATACGTGTTTATGGTATTGAAAATTTAAAAACCGAACAGATCTTTTCTTTGTGGCATCTTTTCTATACCTATGATAGAGAAAAACAAACAGGGCAAGACGTCCCTGTCCTAACCTGTGCGCCCGTAGCTCAGCTGGATAGAGCGCTGGACTTCGAATCCATAGGCCGCCCGTTCGAATCGGGCCGGGCGTACCAGTAAGAATATTCAAATTTCAGGGTGTTTATAAAAAAGGCTGATGGAAAAATTCCATCAGCCTTTTGTGCTTTATAGTCTTCAGATTGCCTTAGGAATCGTTACAAAATTACTTGATCTAAATACCCTGAAGGGCAGAAACTTATTTCCAAAACCCCTTAAAAGACTGGGTATTTTGAAAACAAAAGATCAAGTAATTTTGGAGCCGATCCTTAGATGATCTTCAGTCCATGTAAGAACACTGCTGTAATAGCAATGGGAGCAACTATTCTTGCCAGGAACAGGAAGACGGGCAGGTAGCTTACAGAGATAGTGCCGTTGTTAGACAACTCTTCAGCCACATCTTTTTTTGCCATTTTCCATCCCACAAAAAGGGAGATGCAAAGACCGCCTAAGGGCAGCAGAAAGTTTGAGGCAATATGATCCGCATTATCAAAGAAGGTGGCGCCGAAAATTGTAACATCGGACATGACCCCGAAAGACAGGGAGCAGGGGATACCGAACAGGGTAATGACCAGGGTCGTGGCAATGGTGGCGGTTTTTCTGGATACCTTGAAATCTTCAACCAGATGGGCCACGACGACTTCAAGGATTGAGATGGATGAGGTCAGTGCGGCAATGGCCAGTAAAAAGAAAAACAATACACAGAAAATACTGCCAAAGGGCATCTGCTGGAATATATTGGGCAGTGTGACGAAAACCAGTCCAGGGCCTGCAGCCGGCTCAATGCCAAAGGCAAACACTGCGGGGAAAATTGCAATTCCGGCCAGCAGGGCAATGACGGTGTCGGCAATAGTGATGTGGATGGCCAGGGGGGCGAGGCTTTCGCTTTTCTTTACATAGGAGCCATAGGTTATCAGGGTACCCATACCCAGGCTCAGAGAGAAAAATGCATGGCCGAGGGCTGCAAGAACCGCCTCGCTGGAGAGCTTGGAAAAATCCGGTTTAAATAAAAATTCAAATCCCTTGGATGCCCCGTCCAGGGTTACGGATCTGGCGCAGAGGAGAAAGAGGATCACTAGAAGCACGGGCATGAGAATCTTGGAGTAGCGCTCAATTCCGTTTTTAATACCAGCAATAACGATAAAGCAGGTCAGGGCCATGAATCCCATCTGCCAGAAAATTGGTTTTGCCGTCTGGCTGATAAATCCGCCGAACATGGCGCCGATTTCATCCGGGGTTTGTCCGGAAAAGGCCCCGATCAGGGATTTGACAACGTATTCCATGGTCCAGCCGGCCACGACTCCGTAAAAGGAGAGAATCAAGAATGCCGCTGCGATGCCCATATAGCCTGAGAAAAACCAGGGTGTGCCAGGGGCAAGACTCTTGTATGAGCCGAAAATGCCTTTCTGAGCCCGTCTGCCTACGGTGATTTCCGAGAGCATTACGGGCAACCCGATCAAAAGAATACAGATCAGATAAACAATGATAAACGCAGAACCACCGTATACACCGGTGATATAGGGGAACTTCCATATATTTCCCAGGCCGATCGCAGATCCGGCTGCTGCCGCAATAAATCCGTATTTGCCTGTAAAACTGTCACGTTTTGAAACCGAAGTCATTTAACCTCCAAACAATTGCTTTTGTTCTGTTCAATTTTGCTGCCTGATGGAGGACATGGCTACTCCGCCTGTTCGGGGCTGACCAGATTTCGAGAATTGTCAAAGAACAATCACTTTCTCCATGTCTCTTCGTCAAGCATTGCTTATGCAATGGTTAAATATTTTTTAACCGCAAGGTTTTTATAGAAATTTCAGGCAATTGTCAATATAAATCCTGTGGCGCATACACGAGACAATCTTTTTTATTCCATTGGTTAAACCGGTTGTGGTATATCAACCACTCATGATTGAGGCTTTATCTGCATATGAGAATATACTGGTCTGGATATCAGGGTTTTCCCTGTTTTTTTTCTTTTTCAGTCTGGCTGCTGTTCCCTGGTTGATTGGCAGGATTCCTGAAAATTATTTTTTGGGTATTGCTTCAGGTAAAAAAGGAATCCATCACGTCAGGCAGCACATCCTCATTATAATATTGAGGAATTTAACCGGTCTTCTGCTGTTTTTTATGGGTGTCATTATGCTGTTCATACCCGGACAGGGGATTTTAACCATTCTAATCGGCCTGATGCTGGTTGATTTTCCCGGTAAAACAGGCCTGGTGATTTATTTGGTCCGGAAAAAAAGCATTCAAAAGACAATGAACTGGATTCGGGATAAAAAAGGGATTTCGCCCTTAAAATTTCACCCTTAAGATATTCCCAATATATTGGTTGCGTTTCAAAATTAAAGTGGCTATATTGATTTTCGTCTCATTTTTTATATAAAATAGCTGTAATAAAACTAAAATACGATTTTTTATCAAGTCGAAACGACTTATTCCCATAAATATCGTATCGATAAGGACTTATTATGCCAGAACCTTTATCTGAAAACGCAGTAGGAAAAGTCGTCCAGGCAACCGGCGATGCAACAGCCGTTTCAAGCAGTGGCGTCCGCCAATTAACAGCTGACAGTGAAATTTTTCAAGGCGATACCCTGGTAACCAAAGAGGGCGGCTCCCTTGAGGTGTTGTTTAAGGACGATACCTCTCTCGGCCAGGGTGAAAATAGTGAAATCAGCGTGGATTCCTATGTGTATAACCCGGCCGATGCCTCCAATTCAAATCTTTTGCTGAACATGTCCAAAGGGGTGTTTCGAACCATTACAGGCGAGATTGCAGAGAGTAATCCGGATCAGTTCCAGCTCAAATCTCCCCTGGCCACCATCGGGATCAGGGGAACCACCGTGGTCAGCGAAGTGCAAGGCGGCGTTGAAAAACACGGTGTCGAGGATATTGGCGCAGGCAAGGTCTTGGTGGTCAAGGATACCATGGGGAATATCCAGTTTATCGCTGATCCCAAACTGATTATTGATTTTATCCAGGGCCAGGCGATCCGGGCTCCGCGTGTTTTGACCCAGCAGGAACTGGATTATTTCCGGTCTGCAGCACCGATTTCTTCCGAGGACTCTGATGACGCTGGTGAGGATCCAGAGGGTGAAGAAGCCGCCGTGGATGGTGAGGATGGAGAAGGTGCAGAGACTGGTGAGGATGATGGCACCACTGATGACGGCGAGATTGATGGGTTAACTGTGCTGGGGCTCATCCCTGAATCTTTTTTGGCCAGTGAGGTGGAAGTTACCCCGGACTTTAAAAATACTGACCTTCCTCCTATTGCTCCTCCCTCAATCTATACGCCTGATTCGCCTGACCCTGAACCAGATGACTCTGAACCAGATGACCCTAGCCCCACAGGCACATCGGGAGACGATAGTCTGACAGGCACGGACGGAGATGACACTATCTACGGCCTTGCAGGAAATGATACTCTCGATGGCGGCGCCGGTGATGATTCCCTAATCGGCGGTTCTGGTGCCGACCGTTTTGTGGGCGGTGCCGGCAACGATACCATGAACGGTAGTGACGAGCTTGACGATTATCCGGCAAATGAAGTGGATTACAGGGCTGACCCTTCTGCCGTAACCGTGTCCATTCATTATGATTACTCAAATGGTTCTGAAAGTTATGCAGGCTCAACCGCAACTGATGGTTGGGGGGATACCGATACCCTGGACTATATATCGGCTATACTCGGATCCGGTTACAATGACGATCTTACCATCACCTACAATGATGAAAGAACAGGCCATGATTATGAGGAACCTGCAACATATATTCTGGGCATGGAGGGGAACGATACCATGACCGCTGCAGGTGATGACTATGATGATGTAGCGGTTGTTTATATAGAAGATCCCGGATCGGTAACGGTCGACCTGGAGGCTGGAACCGCCACAGATGGATGGGGGGATACAGATACGCTTGTGGATATAAAGGTCATCGTTGGATCTGATTATGACGATTATTTGTACGGCACTAATGATACGGCTGCCCATGAGGGGGAGACATTTATTATAACCCTTGGGGATGACTATATAGACGGCCGATCTGGTGACTATGACGAGATTGAATTCGAATTTCTGAATGAGTATTCGGACAATAGCTTTGACCATGCCTATGTGGACCTGGAATATGGTGAGGCATATGGATATGATGCCGGCGGAAACGAGCTGTTCTTTGATTCCGTGAACAATATTGAAGAGGTCATGGGCAGTTACGGGGATGATGAGATTCACGGCAGCTCTTCAGACAATTGGATAGACGGTAACGAGGGGGATGATATTATAAGCGGTGGACAAGGATCTCCCGGGGTGGATAACGACTACTTTAGAGGCGAAGAGGGTAATGATACCTTTTTATTGGTGGATTCAGGCAACTATGATTGGATAGAAGATTTCCAGATTGATGCTTCCACAGGCAATGATAACCTGACATTTCACGAAACTGGGTTGGGATTTGCTGCCGGGGGCAGTGGTTTTACCCTCGCAGCATCCGGAGATGACATAGATTCGGATGGCTACAATAGAATTGTAGTGACGGATAATACAGATTCCAATTTCAGTGATGTGGCATCGGTTCTTACGAACGTACTGCTCTCAGGGTCTTTAGATAACAGTACTGATGAGGCTACCTATTTTGTAGTGAGTAACGGGAGTGAGGCCAGGGCTTATTTTTGGGAGGGGGATACATATGATGATAATGCGGTTACCTATACCAATGATGGCGATAATGAACTCACCCTGCTTGCCGTGCTAAATGACGTAGCAGATGTCTCTGGAATGGATACGGATAACCTGGTGGTGGATGTTGCATGATGTCTCGCGGTCAAGAGGCCGGATGTTGAAAATGTATAGCAGGTGATTGTCAGTCCCCTGCACCGAGTACACTTATGACAGATAGTGGTTGGTAATCCACATCCATTTAATCCTCCGGAAAATTGCTACTGTTGTCTGTCTGACTCAGAGATGAGGCAGACGGACAACAATGAACTGTATCATTACGAAAAACGGGGCACTCCCCCTGAATTTTCTTCTATAATTCTTGTAACCATTTCTTTTAAAACAAATTTCTCATGTCTTTTTTTGTTTTTTTTGTTTGTGAAAACTACGAGTTCGCGCTAAACTGATCTCATACTTTAGTCTGACAAGGGGAGTTTTCACCACAAAATATCGTATACAAAGGATTTGCTATGCCAGAACCTTTATCCGAAAACGCGGTAGGACGAGTCGTCCAGGCAACCGGCGATGCAACAGCTGTCTCTGACAGCGGTGTCCGGCAACTGACAGCTGACAGCGAAATTTTTCAAGGCGATACTCTGGTGACGAAAGGGGGCAGTTCGCTGGAGGTACTGTTCAAAGACGATACCTCCCTTGGTCAGGGTGAAAACAGTGAAATCAGTGTGGATTCCTATGTGTATAACCCGGCTGATACCTCCAGTGCGAATCTTTTGCTGAACATGTCAAAAGGAGTATTCAGGACCATTACAGGTGAGATTGCAGAGAGCAATCCAGATCAGTTCCAGCTCAAATCTCCCCTGGCCACCATCGGGATCAGGGGAACCACCGTGGTCAGCGAAGTTCAGAGTGGAATCGAAAAACATGGTGTCGAAGATATCGGTGCTGGCAAGGTTCTGGTAGTTCAAGATACCATGGGTAATCTCCAGTTCATCTCCGATCCCAAACTGATCATTGATTTTATCCAGGGCCAGGCCATCCGAGCACCACGTGTTCTGACCCAGCAGGAACTGGAATACTTCCGGTCTGCAGCTCCGATTACTTCCGAGGATTCTGATGAAGTCGGAGAGGATGCTGAGGGTGAAGAGGCTGCCACTGAAGGTGAAGACGGAGAGGATGGAGAGACTACTGAGGATGACGGCACCGTTGATGACGGTGAGATCGATGGATTAACTGTGCTGGGTTTGATTGATATTGCTTTATTAGACAGTTTTTTGGAATATGCCCCCATGTATATTTCTGAGCCAGTTGAGCCTGTTGCTTCTTATGGTGATGACGATGATGACGATGATGATGTTGTTGTGGATGATGACCCTGAAGATACACCCTCAAGCACCATTACAGGCACATCAGGAGCCGATAGCCTGACCGGGACAGACGGTGATGACACTATCGAAGGTCTTGCAGGTAATGATACGCTGGATGGAGGTGCCGGTGCTGATTCCCTGGACGGTGGTACGGGCGCAGACCGACTTGTCGGCGGGGCGGGAAATGATACTTTGAACGGTGGTGACGAGCTTGACGACTATCCGGCAAATGAGGTGGATTACAGGGCTGATCCTGCTGCAGTAACCGTTTCTGTGAATTACGATTATTCCAACGGTACTATAAGTTATTCAGGCTCCACAGCCACGGACGGCTGGGG
>PIVQ01001224.1 GCA_003354055.1 Desulfobacteraceae bacterium
CCGTAAAAACACCTATTTTCAGGAGGTTCAACGGGACCTGGCCAAGGTGGAGGATGAGATCGGCCAGAACCAGCAGATTTTAACCCAGCGGGCCCAGCAATTAAAAGACAGTGTCATCAGGGCACCGGTGGCAGGGATAATAAAAAATGTTCGTATCACTACCCTGGGAGGTGTTTTGCGCGCAGGAGACGAGCTTATGCAGATCATTCCAGTGGATGACAAGCTTATCATCGAAGCCAAGGTCCGGCCGGCTGACATTGCAGATATCCGTCCAGGTCTTTCAGCCAGTCTCAAGTTTGATGCATTTGACTCCACTATTTTCGGGGCAGTGGAAGGAAGGGTGATGTATGTGAGCGCCGATACCCTCCGGGAACAGACCTCCCAGGCAGAACTGACCTATTACAGGGTTCACCTGGCCACATCTGCCCCTCCCATCGTCACCCGTACCGGAAAATTCATAGAGCTGCTTCCCGGAATGACCGCCCAAGTGGATATCCGAACAGGCCAGAGATCTGTGTTAAATTTTTTGCTAAAACCCATAAAAAAAACATTGTCCGAATCATTTGGTGAAAAATAGCTAAGGATCGGCTCCTAAACGGCATTGCCGGTAAAATAAATAAGACACAACCCCACCCCAAAAATATGATCCTCTTCAACGGAAAAATCATTGGGGAAGGTTAAACAATCATGTTTCAGGAGGGCAAAATGCTGGTACTGATTGAAAGGCGCCAGGACAATACAGTGGTTGAATATTCTTTAGAAGAATTGGCATCTCTCGCGGCCCTTCCCGGGTCTGTTTATTCATTAATAGATACAGAAACAGGATTGGTGCCGGAAGGTGTGGTCATCAGGCGTAACGGCACGGCCCTGGAAATCGAGAGTATTCAGGATTCTATTGAGGATTTAGAGGGCTATTCTCCCCCCGAGCCTTATTCTGCCCCTGAGGCCATGACCCCGCCCAGCCTTTACAATTCTCTTAACCCGCTGGAAAATGTTCCTGAAGATTCATATTCTCCACCCCCAACTGAACCTGACAGCCAGACATCCTGGCAGGAAGAGGTGGGAGCCTCTTTTACCGGATGGATTAACGGTCTTACAGGCCTGGATGGTATTGGTACCGATACAAAAACTGCCGCTGGAGATGCTGCATCAGATACTGTTGCCCCGGTCATCACCGCGGCCACCATCAGCAATACCTCCATGGGGATAGATGACCTGGTCACCGTCACCATCACCGTGGAAGATGACCAAGGGGATATATATACCAACCTCTCTGGCACAGTGGCAGGTTTTTCTCTGGGCAGCCTTACCCGGGTTAACTCCACCACCTATACGGCCCAGTTCACAGTTACCGCAGGGGGCACTGATATAGCAGCAGGCAATGATGTCCCGGTAAACTTCACTCTGGACGACAGTTCCGGCAATACCAGTACAGCTTTTACCACGGCAATTTCCCAGGCCGGTGATCCCATTGATGCCAATGCTCCCACCATCACCATTTCAGCCATTGATATTTCTGCGGACACAGGCAGCTCAGCCACTGATTTTAATACAAAAACCGCGGCCCAGACCATCACTGCCACTCTGACCACGGCTCTGGA
>PIVQ01001225.1 GCA_003354055.1 Desulfobacteraceae bacterium
GGCGGATCATCGCTCCCGTGGCCCAGAGTGTCCGGTTCATGGTCCAGTGGCAACATGTCAAAGAATCTTTGGAAATGGTCAACCGATTGCTGGAAATGGAACCGGACCGCAGTTCAGACAAGGATCTTTTGTTCCCGGATTCTCTTACGGATCAAATGGAGTTTGAAGGGGTGAGGTTTGCATACCCCAATTCCCCTGTAATCTGCATTGATATACCAAGGCTCGCCTTAAATGCCGGTGAACGACTGGTGATACTGGGACCCAATGGGTGTGGGAAATCCACTCTTTTGAAAATCATGGCCGGGCTTTATAAACCGGCGGAAGGGCAGGTTCGATTGGGGGGAACTAATCTTTTTGACCTGGATATCCAGATCGTAAACCAACGAATCGGTTACCTGCCCCAGGATGTTCATCTTTTCAAAGGAACCCTGAAAACCAATATGGCCTTATCCGGCGGGATCCCGGACGGGGCACTCCTTGAAGTGGCAAAATTATTGGGCATTGACAGGATTGCAGCCCAGAATCCCAGAAGCATGGAACTTAAAATTTCTGAGGGTGGTCAGGGATTGTCCGGTGGTCAGCGCCAATTGGCCGCCCTGGCACGTATTTTCCTGGCCCGGCCCAGGATCTGGCTCCTGGATGAGCCATCAGCAGCCCTTGACCTGGAATCTGAAGACCGGGTGTTGGAGGCATTACAACAATGGACACGACCCTCTGATATTGTTGTCATTGCCAGTCACCGCCCCAGATTAACCAGTCTTGCCACCCGGGTGATTGTCCTGGGACAAGGGAAAATCCTTGCCGATGGAAAACCCAATGAGGTCATTAAACAGCGCAGAACGAAACATCACAGGATCCATCCCGTATAAAGGAACCATATGCATCCCATTGAAAATCATTCTTCATCCATGATCCACCGGACCCGTTATTCCCTTGTTTTGTGGATGTTGATCCTAGGCTTTGCACTTGGAATTACCTGGGCCTATTATTTTCAGATTGACCAGACCACACAAGGGGTGGGAACGGTTATAGCCAGCAGCCGGGTACAGATCATCCAGGCCGTGGACGGAGGGGTTCTGGAATCCCTTAAGGTCAAAGAGGGTGACCGGGTGGTGGCAGACGAAGTTTTGGCCGTATTTAACCAAACCAGATTTACTGCCGCCGTAAGAGAATTGGAAGTCCGTCTGGCAGCGCTCTATGCCAGGGAAGCCCGCCTCCATGCCGAGGTTATCGAGGCCAAAAGTATTAAATTCCCCAAAAGAATCAAACAATTTCCAGACCTCATCTCCGTGCAAAAAGCCTTTTTCAAACAGCGACGCCAGGGGTTGACCGAAGGTCTGGAAAACTTAAGGGTTGCGGTGCAACTTGCCAAAGAAGAGAGCAAACTGATGGAGGATTTGGCAAAACAAGGAGATGCCAGCCGGTCTGAAGTGCTCAAGGCCCGGCGTATACTCAATGATGTCCAGGGAGAATTGATAGACCGTAAAAACACCTATTTTCAGGAGGTTCAACGGGACCTGGCCAAGGTGGAGGATGAGATCGGCCAGAACCAGCAGATTTTAACCCAGCGGGCCCAGCAATTAAAAGACAGTGTCATCA
>PIVQ01000424.1 GCA_003354055.1 Desulfobacteraceae bacterium
AATGAATTCTCCAGTCCAAGCCGGAATAATAACTCATATCCAAATATCTTCTTTTTAGAATTGAAAACAGGTTGCCGGGCAACAAAAACCTTCATTGGTGGCGAACTCCGGTTGTATAATTTATCATATCATTTGGCAGGGCATTCAGTGCCAAGAGGTTAGATAAGTATAGCCATATCATTATATGAAATCAAGCTGATTTCAAAAAAATGGGGGCATCAGGTTCCGGCTTTGTATGGCCTTTTAAATGCCTGTTTCCAGGCATTAGGATATGAGTTTGAGCATTAGGGGAACAGCCGTCATGGTTCCGATGGAGGATCCCAGGTTGGTAAAGATCACCACCAGTAAGATCCGGGTAACGTTGTTCCGCCAGAACCCTTTGACCGATGTGATGTCATGGGGAATGGCCTCAAGATCTTTTACCTTGGGTTTTCTGGAAAAGGCCTCTACCAGGCCGGATACCCATCCTGCGGCGATCATGGGATTTAAAGAGGTCAAAGGAGCTGCCACAATGGATGAAATAATGGTATAGGGATGTGCCATGGCAACCATAGCACCGATACCGGCAAAGATACCATTGGCCAGAATCCAGATCCAGATCATGTCAGTACCGGCAGTTTTGCCTTCCATCATAAATCCTGCAGCAAAAAGCAGCATAATCAGTCCGGGAATCAGCCATTTCAGCACTTTTCCCACGTTACCTGCCGGCGGAATCTCGTTCAGGGCAGCCACATCAATGGGCGTGGCTTCATTAATATAGCGTTTGATCCCGGGAACATGGGCAGCACCTACAACCGCCACGATTTTTTCACCCGGTGCAGACCGGATATGCTCGGCCAGAAACTGATCCCGCTCGTCTATCAGAGCCCGTTCGATAATGGGGTGTGCCTCTTTCACATCGGACAACAGCGACTGGAGAATGTCTTCCTGCTTCATCTTTTCGATATCTTCTTCCTCAATCTCGTCGGATTGGCCGAATGAAAATACCATTGAGAAGGTCAGTTTGAGTTTTTCCCAGAATCCCATGCCTCGCCAAACCCTGGACAAGGTAGTCTGAATCTCCCGATCTGCAGGCACCACCTGTGCGTTCACACTTTGGGCCGTAGTAATGGCATTGATCATCTCCTGGCCCGGCTTGATATCAAATTTATCAGCAATCTTTTTTTGGAAAGAGGAGAGCAGCAGGTTCATGAAGAGCATCAGTGCTTTTTTTTCTTTAATGATCTTCACAATATCCATGTTTCGCCAGCGGTCCGCATCCAGAATGGAGGACAGACGGGTGTTGCACAATTCCACACACACGGTCTCAGGCCGGATTTCTTCAATGGTTTCGGTTACCAGTTCTGCACTGTGGCGGGAAACATGGGCCGTACCGATAAGGATGATCTCTTTGTCGCCCCAGGTGAGGGGGTGAATGTCGCTGTGCTCTGTTTTATCTTCTACCATAACGTTGGACTGCCTTTTAAAAATTAAACCAAGGATTCGTATTATAAGCACTTTATTTTTCATGGCAATACAAAAACAGCCAAAATCTTGACCAAAACCTCTGGTTCTGGTATTCATCTTTTTTATGAAATCCATAGACGAACATATATTGCGGGCCACCAAGGAAATCATTGTCAAGTTCATTGAAATGGGCAGGCTGTCGCCTTCCAATATACATGAATCCTTTAAGGATATCCACGCGACTATTAATGAAACCGTGAAAAAGAACTTAGATCCTCCGACCAATGACATCCCAAAACGCTGACGCTGCTGCTGACACTACTGAATCGGCTGAACCCGCTGGACAAGTTTCAGAACGCGTTAAAACCAGTATTGTCACAGGACTGAAAAAGGGATGGGCAGGTTTTGTCTGGCTGTTGAAAATTTTAATCCCCGTTTCTTTTTTGACTGCTCTTCTGGTCCACTTCAAAGTGTTGTATCATCTGGATTTCCTGCTGGAACCCTTGATGACGCTGATCCATTTGCCTGCCTCTGCTGCCGTGGTACTGATCATCGGATTGTTTACCGGTATTTACGGGACAGTTGCGGCTCTGTCTGTCATGTCTTTTTCAATGGATCACATGACCCTGATCGCCATATTTACCCTGATCTCACATAATTTGATCCAGGAGAGTCTGGTTCAGGCTAATTCGGGAATCAGCTTTTTCATGGCATCTGTGTTTCGTCTGATTATGGCCTTTGTGGTCACCTTTATATGTGGATCAATTATGGGCATTAGCCCGGATATGGCGGGTGCAGCAGTCATGCAGGCAGGGGAGACCGGTGTCGGGCCCATGGGTCCCATGCTGATAGACTGGGCCATGGGCACAGGACGGCTCTGCCTCCAGATTTTATGCATCATTATGCCGCTGATGGTGGTTCTGGAACTGGCCAAAACCTTTCACATCATTGAAATGGTCACCCGGATCTTTTCTCCTGTGGTCACACTCATGGGGCTGGACAGATCCTGCGCCATGCTCTGGATGACGGCATCTTTTTTCGGTCTGGCCTATGGGTCTGCCGTTATTGTGGATGAGACCAAAACCGGTTCATACGATAAAGAATCCCTGACTAAACTTCATCTGTCCATCGGGGTGAACCATGCCATGATAGAGGACCCGGCATTATTCCTGCCTTTGGGGATTCCCGTGTTCTGGCTCTGGATTCCCAGACTGCTGGCTGCCATGGCGGTGGCTTGGCTTTATTCAGGATTTTCCTTTGCAAGGAGGCGGTATGCTAAGCGCTCTGGCCATAAAAAACTTTGCGATCATTGAAGATATTCGCATTGAGTTCAATGCAGGACTTTCCATCCTTACCGGTGAAACCGGGGCTGGTAAGTCAATTATCATTGAGGCTGTAAACCTGCTGCTGGGCTCCCGGGCATCTGCGGACCTGGTCCGTACCGGTAAAGACAGTGCCGAACTTGAAGCCTTTTTTGAAATTGATGAGGATTCCCATGCAGCCCAGGTTATGAAAAATCAAGGTATGGACTGGGAAGACGGTCTGATCATTCGACGGGTGATTTCAAGCTCGGGAAAAAGCCGGGTCTATATTAACTCCCGCCAGTCCACTCTGGATTTGTTGAAACAGGTGACATTCAACCTGGCAGGGATTTCAAGCCAGCATGCCCATCAGGGACTTCTCAAAGAGGAAAATCATCTGGACATCCTGGATGAATTTGCCAATACCCTGGATCTTCGACGCGAGGTGGCAACACTGTTTAATCGGATCCTGCCCCTGAAGAAAGAAATACAGACCCTGCGGATCCAGAGAGAGACCGCTGAAAAAGAACAGGAGCTTCTCCAGTTTCAGGTGGATGAAATAGAAACCGCCGATATCCAGCCGGATGAAGATGAGATACTTGCCCGAAAACGGGATCGACTCCAGAATGCAAGTCAGATCTTTGAAACGGTGAACGGGGCCATCCATGAAATATATGACAGGGAAGGGGCTTTGCTGGAACGGATTTCCTCTTTGTCTGACCGGTTTCAACGGTACGGCGCCAGTGACGATCAGTTGAAAAAAATGGGAAGCCGTCTGGATGCTGTCTCTTTTGACCTCCAGGATCTGATTTCCGATTTGCGGGGATACACCGATACTATTGACCTGGATCCGGAGTCCCTGGAAATAGTGGATCAGCGTCTGGATCTCATCTCCAAACTCAAACGGAAATACGGGGGCAGCCTTGCATCGCTGTTTGACCAGTATCAAACCATGGCGGAAGACCTTGCGGATAACCTGGGACTGGGAAAAAAGATAAAAGGCCTGGAAAAAGACTTGGTCGGACTGGAAATCAAAATCCGGCAGAAGGCAAAAGCCTTGTCCATGCGCCGGCAAAAAGAGGGTATTGCCCTTTCCCGTCTGGCCCAGGCAGAGCTTGGCGCCCTGGAAATGGGTCGTGCCCGATTTGAGGTGGCTTTTTCCACCATACATTCGGACAATCCCTCCGACATCACAACTGAGGACAATGAAAAGATCTTTATCACAGGGTTGGATCGGGTTGGGTTTCTGCTCAGTCCCAACCCGGGAGAAACGCCCAAACCCCTGGCAAAAATAGCATCCGGCGGAGAGCTTTCCCGGATTGTCCTGGCCCTGAAAGCAGTTTTGTCCAAAGGGCAGTCCCTTGAAACCCTGGTATTTGACGAGGTGGATGCCGGCATTGGCGGGGCAACCTCTGAAAAAGTCGGGCTTAAACTCAAAGAGCTGGGCGACCTCCATCAGGTCATCTGTATCACCCATCTGGCCCAGATTGCCAGGCACGGAGCCCATCAGTTCAGAATCTTCAAGCAGGTAGTTAAAGACAGGACCGCCACTTCCATAATTCCCCTTTCCACCGAAGATGAGCGGGTAGAAGAAATCGCCCGGATGATCGGCGGTCAGGAGATCACAGAGGCCACTCTTACCCATGCAAGAGAGCTGCTTCATACAGCGCGGGCTTGACAAGCTCGCAAAGGTGCTTATATTAGTAAGCTATTGTAAATAGCATGTGGTGTATTGTTCGTAACTTTCCATGTGCATTGTTTTTAGAGCGCAAGCTTGTATTTTAAGGAGTTAGAATGCCGATATTTGAGTTTAAATGTACCGAGTGTGAAGAGTTTTTTGAAGTTATTGTCATGGGATCTGATAAAGAAAAAGACATTAATTGCCCCAAATGCAAATCCGAAGAGTTTCAGCGGGTGGTCTCCACCACCAATTATGCCATGGGAAATTCCGGTTCCGGTGGTGGTTCACAGGGTGTCCATACCCAGGAGCGAACCTGCTCAGGCGGATCCTGTAAAACCTATACAGTTCCAGGAGTATAATAGGGATTCGTCTCCCGCCTCTCCATTATATAGTTCAAGATTGTTCGATTAATTTTTGATTCGAATTGATTCGATTGGTTTTCCTGGTGGGATAGCATCCCACCAGGAAAACATTCCGCAGCAAATCTGTTATTAAAATAAAAGGCTGTCAGCCTTAAGGAGGTTGTATGAAAGAAACGGCAACGCTTATCATTGATGGAAAAGAACTCATCCTGCCTGTAATTGAGGGCTCTGAAGGAGAAAAAGCCATTGATATCAGACGCCTCCGACAAGACACCGGCTGTATCACCTTTGATCCGGGCTATGGTAACACCGGCACCTGCAAAAGCAGCATCACATTTATGAACGGAGAACAGGGTGTCCTTCGCTACCGGGGAATTCCCATAGAGCAATTGGCAGAGCATTCCACCTTTGTGGAAACCGCCTTCCTTTTGATTACAGGAAAATTGCCTACCCGGGAGGAGTTGACGCGTACTTCGGTCTATCTCAGTGATTTTTCTCCCCTCCATGAGAATATGCGGTTGTTTTACCGGAACTATCCGTCTAGAGCCCATCCTATGGGTATCCTGGCCGCCATGGTTAATGCCATGAGAAGTTTTTATCCTGAACTTATGGAGCTTGATGAGGAGATGAACAAGACCTATCTGCAGATCATTTCCAAGATCAGGACCATGGCTGCCATGGCCTACAGGATTTCCACTGGCCAGCGGGTGGTCTATCCCCGACCCGACCTCTGCTATTGTGCCAACTTTCTGAATATGATGTTTGATTCCCAGGTGGTGCCCTATAGGATGGATGACGACATAGTGCGCGCTTTAAATGTATTCTGGATTCTCCATGCTGATCATGAACAGAATTGTTCCACCACAGCAGTACGGGTGGTTGGGTCCAGCAAGGTAAATATCTATGCGGCCATCTCAACCGGTATTTCAGCACTTTGGGGGCCGCACCACGGCGGAGCCAATCAGGCCGTGATTCAGATGCTTGAGCAGATCGAGAGAGACGGGATGACCATTGAACAATGCATTGCCCGGGCCAAAGACAAGAAAGATGATTTCCGCCTCATGGGCTTCGGGCACAGGGTTTATAAAACCTATGATCCCAGGGCAACAATCATGAAAGAGATGTGCGATATCGTCCTGGCCAAGGTTAAGCGGAAGGATCCGCTTCTGGATATTGCCCGGAGCCTTGAAGAGGCAGCGCTGGAAGACAGCTATTTCAAGGAAAAAAATCTTTATCCCAATGTAGATTTTTATTCGGGTATCGTTCTCAGAGCCATGGGTATCCCCACCAATATGTTTACGGTCATGTTTGCCATCGGTCGTCTGCCCGGATGGATTGCTCAGTGGAAAGAGGATACCTCGGATCCCGAGATGAAGATCTCCAGGCCCAGGCAGATATACACCGGTGAAACCCTCAATGACTATACCCCCATTGATCAGCGCAATGGGAAAACCATCTGCTAACCACAGGATAAATATGGTTGAAATTATTGCCCACCGCGGGGCCAGAAGCCTGGCCCCTGAAAACACCCTTGCTGCAGCCCGTCTGGGCCACAAGCTCGGTGCCCATCGCTGGGAAACCGATGCCAGTCTGACTCTGGACGGTCACCTGGTCCTCTTTCATGACGGCACTTTGACCCGGTGTACCAATGCACCGGAGGAGTTCGTCTATGATCCGGAAAAACCGGGTGG
>PIVQ01001226.1 GCA_003354055.1 Desulfobacteraceae bacterium
GGTACTACTAACCCACTTATTGATCTAGCAATTGGTGATAGTAATACTGGTTTTAACCAAGAAGGTGAAGATGAGTTAGCAACTTATACTGGTGGTATTGAAAGAATGAGATTTGATTCAAACGGTTTTGTTGGTATTGGAACTTCTACACCTGTTACATTTTTAGAAGTTGGTATTTCAAGTTCTTCAAGTACTTCACAAATCCAAATTACGAATACAAGTAATGTTTCAAAAGCTGGATTATCTTTAAACGCTAATGATTTAAACTTTAATCTCCAATTAGATGGTAATACTCAAGAAGGTATTTTAGAAAACTTAAATGGTGATATTAGCTATTATGCTAAAGATACTGGTGATCATAGATTTTATAATTCTGATAGTAATACAGAAACTTTAACTATTTTAAATAATGGTAATATTGGTATTAATGATTCTACACCTTCGTATAATTTAGATATTGGTGGTGATATTAACCTTACTGGTACTTTATATCAAAATGGAATAACTATTGAGGTTGGTTTTTGGGGTTCTTCTAGTAATGATATTTATAATACTAATTCTGGTAATATTGGTATTGGTACTACTAACCCAGATACCATATTACATGTTTCAAGTGGGGTTGGTTCCAATGGTGATTGTGTATTAAAACTTGAAGCAGATACAGATAATACTGCTGAATTTTCAAATCCATTAATTATATTCACACAAGATGGAGATGTAGATGAAAGTATGGTAGGTCATTTAAATAATAATAAATTAACTTTAGCAAACTCTACTGGATTAGGAGGAATTGTTTTTAAAACTGGAAGTGTCCAAGGATATACTAATGCTTTAACTCGTATGTATATTGAGAGAAATGGTAATGTTGGTATTGGTACTGATGATCCAGATACCATATTACATGTTACAAGTGGGGTTGGTTCCGATGGTGATTGTGTATTAAAACTTGAAGCAGATACAGATGATAGTGTTGAATCATCAAATCCATTTATTGTATTCGCACAAGATGGAGGTATAGAGCAAAGTATGATAGGTCAAGAATCTAATTTTCTAACTCTAGCAAACTCTGCTAGTGGAGGAGGACTTGTTTTTAAAACTGGAAGTGTGAATGGATATACTAATGCTTTACCTCGTATGTTTATTGAGACTACTGGTGAAGTTGGTATTGGAACTACTGGACCTTCACAGGAGTTAGAGATTGTTAATGACCAAAATAGTGATACCCAATTAAGAGTAACTAATAGTAATAATTCAACTGCTGCTAGTACTACTATTTTAGCAGAATCTAATAGTGGTTTTATATCAATGGAGCATTTTTCTTCTGGTTATACAACTAGTGGAGCAGAAATCCCAGATGGTGGTTTATTATCTACTGGAGCAGATTCATCTGGTGGTTTAGGGATAAGATCAAAAAGTGATAGTGGAGATATAATATTCTTTACTGGAGGAGATAATGAAAGAATGAGAATAGATTCAACCGGTTTAGTTGGTATTGGTACTACTAACCCACTTATTGATCTAGCAATTGGTGATAGTAATACTGGTTTTAACCAAGAAGGTGAAGATGAGTTAGCAACTTATACTGGTGGTATTGAAAG
>PIVQ01000425.1 GCA_003354055.1 Desulfobacteraceae bacterium
TCCTGAACCAGGAAGAGAATCAGCACCTGGCCTGGGAACATCTGGATGTCATATGGCTGGCCTTTGCATTTCTGGATGTTATATCCGAAATGACGGAATATTCATCCGGGGTAAGCCGGAATGATGTAATCGCCCGCTTGGTGCCTCTGGCCATAGAACAGGCAAATACCACCAAAAAAGAACTGGGCCGCCAGGCCGTTGCAGAAGTACTGCATAAGATATTCGATCACCTGGTAAATCGAGAAAACAGGTATCTGCCTTTTGAATACCGGTATTTTGATGCAAGTCAGAAAAAAATGATGAACAAAAAATTCTGGCTCATCAAAACGGTATATACCGGGGAAGGCCGGACCGCCCTCTACCGACTTACTGATGAGGGATATACAGCCTATTTTGGACTATACGAAACCGGAGCTCTGGATGCGGCTGCAATAGGCAACCTGAGAATAAAACTGCTCATTGATAGAGGACGGGTGGATGATGCCATAGGGGTGGCCAAACAGAACCAGAAGCAATGCATAAGAAAATCCCATGAACTAAAAGCACTGGGCCGTTTAATCGAAAGGCGTATCAGCAGGGTTGAAGCCGAGACCGTCAATACTCTTGCAGATGAAAGCGTCCGGCAGACCCAGCAGATCCAGGAAGAAAGCGCTAAGCTCAACCATTTGGTGCGAAAGAAACTGGCATCAGATTCTGGGGAGTTAGACCGGCAGTACAAGCTCAGAATCCTGGGAGAAAATTTGGAAAAACTAAACCATAGACTTCTTGAACTTTCCGGTGAACTACAGGAATTGCCCGAAGTCTATGACCGGCACAGTCATAAGTTATTCAGGCGTCCCTCCCCGGGGATATTCCCCTCATGCGAAGAAATATTAGAAAAACTAAAATCAATGCGCTTGGAATCAGCTGCCGATATCGGGAGGGATTTTATCGCAAGATTTGATCCTCCTGTCATCCATCCGATCTTTGATCCGGCTTCGGTTATGGCAGCCTGTGACAGGGCTCTGGAACGTCAGACCAGAACTTACATCCCCTCCCCGGCCATCCAGGAAATTGAAAAACAACCCGTGGATAGTTTCGAGTCTCAGTTAACTCCCCAGGTTCTGGACCAGGCCTTTAATTTTCTGGCCGAGCGCGTACATGCCTTCAAAGAAATAAAATTAAGCCGAATTCTCAACGAGGCCTGCAAAGAACAAGAAAAACCCTGTTTTCCTGTTGCTGTTGCCATGGCAGTATTCCACTGCATGGTGGATCCTTTTCACAGTAACAAATGGGCAATACGTATTATCTTATCAACCCCTGAGGCCCTATTCACACAGAAACTGCCTGACCAAAGGCAATATAGAGGCCACGAACTGCAGCTGATCCCAAAAAAGAAAAAGGGTCTGCCCCTGAATACCCCATTAGAAAAGGAGACCGGCCACCATGATGAATGATACAATTTACCAGGTCAACAGATTGATATACCTGAGCAAGGCCTATAGTTATGGTAAAAAGGCCATCGTCACCCGCAACCTCTCAGAGGCCCGTGAACTCATACAAACATATCAGGCTGAACCTGAGTTCCAAAAAAATGTTGAAAGCGGACTTCGGGCCATGAATCTTCAAATTCTAACTGTGGAAGATGACGGATTACGACTTTCATCAACAGGTTCTGATGAACTTTACTCTATGACTGTGACCGACTACAGCCGTCTTTTAGGCCGGGTAGATTTCAAGGCTGCAGACATACTCGTGATTCATACAGCCTTGGCTGCTGCATTTTTTCCACAGGAAACAGACCTTGATGCACCGGTAGAAGATCTTGGTGCTGTAACACAGGAAGATATCATTGATATCCTCCGGCAATTTGCCCAGCCAGGTTCGGAAGAACAGGAGCAAGACAAGGCGGAAATGTTTCATCCACAATTTCTGACCCTGGCCCAAAAATTTAGGGAAATGCCAGAGGATAACCCTGATATTCGCCAGTCCGGTTCTGGCGGGTCCTGGCGGGAACTTATAGACCTGGCGATGAAACACATGGTGAAAACCGGATATTTACTGGATTTTGAAGAACGGGAACATACCGTTGAATACAGGCCAACTCCAGCCTATCAGGCCGCAATACGGGAGGGGATGCTGTATACTTTTATTGCATTCCAAGAGTCCGTGAACACCGATTCCAATGAGACCAATGAGGATAAATCAAATCATGTATAAAATCACCCGAATCTTCGCCAGTGAGATTGTTGCAGGGGGGAATATACTCCAGCAGGCCTGTTTTCCCATATACGAGCCTGAAAATGAGGATGCTCAGCTGGCTGCCGCGCCACAGGATCACGGGGTTATTTTTGCAGCTAACGGCACATGCAAAACCACGTTAATTTCATTTCTTCTAAACACTTTCTATCCGGAACAGAAACGTTTTGTGCAGCATATCCAGTCCGGGGGAGACAAAAACATGTCTCAATACCTGCTGCCGGGCAGACCGGCCATAATTCTTTTAGAAATGGCCGTCACTTTCGAGCAAAACCTGTTTGGTCAGGAAAAAGAGGAGCGTTTGGTCATTGGCCAGTATTTTATGGCCAAAAGGGATGCCTCAAAATCATTTCATCGCTTAAATTTTCAGGCAAATTCACAAAACCTGTTTGACCGGGTCAAAGATAATTGGCAGGCCCTGACTGCAACCCAACAGCCAGACGCAGCAGTCCGAGAATTTCTTGACCCTTTAATTACGATAGCAGGAAGCCAGAGAGAATGGTTGGAAAAATTAGAAAAGATAGGCTTAGACCCCTGGCTCATAAATAAGCAGATTGATTTCGCCAGAAATGAAGGAGGCATCAAGGACGCTTTCCGATTCAGAGCGGAATCGGACTTTTTGGAATTCTTCTTAGGCTGTGTTACTGACATGACCTATGCAGAAAAACTCAGAGAGGAGACCCTCACATGTATCGGAAAAGTAAAAAACAGACCGGAAAAAAAATCCAGGCTCGATGCAATCAGCACCCTGAAATCCCACCTGCAAAAATTTGATAAGGTAGCCAGCCTGTGGCGTATTGCATCTAAGACGCAGGCCCAGTACCGGCATGACCTGAAACAGGCAGCATTCATGGTGAGCAAAGCACTGCCACAGGCAGAAGATCAAAAGACTCAGGCTCAACAAGACCTTGAAAAAGCTCAAACCGACGAAAATAAGACAGAAAAACAGCTGCAACAGACAGGGGCAGATCAGCTCAAAGCCCGAGAATTCAATTTGACCCAGGATGAAGAGGCATACAACAAAAAAGTCATTGACCTCTCCCATGCCTTAGAAGCAACCCAGCAGGAACTAAACGCGATTAAGGCCGCAGATATAATTGCCCCAATGAATATAACCGAGGCAAAGGTTCAATCAAAAAGTCGGACACTTAAGGAATCCAATACGGATCTTAATCCCTATCGCATGGAAGTAAACCTAAGAGCCAAGGATTTTCATATCAGTCTATACCGTAAATATAAAACAATAGAGGAAAAACTGCTTTTACTAAAAAAGGAGCAGGAACGGACTGAGAAAAACCGGGATAACAGTGAAAAAGAAATCAAATCACTCTCCAGTCAAAAAGAAAAATTAGGGCGGGGCATCACTCGATTGGAAACCCGTTTGGAATCTGCTGAAAAATCCCGACAAAATATTTGGGGTCAAAATCAAATGCCGCCCAAAGAAATAAAAACCCTGCTGGAACGGACAATTATTCAGACCCAAAAGGATTTTGAACAGAACCGGGACAAGTTAGATGATGTTAGAAAACAGGAAGATAAGAATTTAGCAGATCTCCAAATCTTTATGACCCGGAATGTTCAAGCCAGCAACGATCTTGATTCAGCCAGGGAGAAGAAAGAACAGGAAGAAACGAAAAGAGATGCCCTGCTTAACGATCATCATATACAGAGGGTTGTCGGTTCATCGAATTTTGACCCGACTAATGCAGCCCACATTTCCAGCTTGGCAGATGCTGTACATAGGAAGGACCAGGACCTCGGTCACATGGAAAAAGAATACAGGATGATTAAAGAAGAATTAAGCCGGCTTGAGGAAATGCAAACCCTGGCTGTGGAGCAGGAAACCCACAAATTAATCACTTATTTCAGAGATCAAGGCCTGAAAAAGTCAGAAATAAGAGCCTATCCGGAATACCTTGCCGCTATGGATATGGATCCGGATACCAGGGCCGAGTTTTTTCATCGCGACCCAGCCAGGTTTACAGGTATACTGGCTATGAACCTGGATATTCTTGATCGAATCACGGCCCTTGAGGTACCACCTTGGTTAAAGCGGCCTGTGGTGATATCACAGCCTTGCAGCCGGATAGAAGAAATACAAACAATTTCTCATCAAATTATTGCGCCCCCAAATGCGCAAATTTATACACAGGAAGGCGCATACCGGCTTAAAGAGAGTCTTATACAGGATAAACACAGGCTTGAAGAGGAAATATTTGGCCTCAAACAGACCATTGAAGAAATGAAGACCTCGAAGTATGCACTAAAACGATATCATATAGCATATCCCAATTCATCCGCGGTACAGCAGCTGACCACAAATATAAAATCGGCCAAGCATCTGTTTGAAAAAACTCAGGAAAAGATACATGAACAAAACAACAGGCTGAAAAAAATCCGAAAGCAGATCAACCAGCTCCAAAACCGGCGTGTAAAACTTGAAGGGGAGCTGTCTCAACAAAAAGAGCAATTGAATCAGACCAAGCAATGGCTTGATCAATACGGGGGATGGGAATCATGGAGCACTGAAATAATTGCCGGCCGCCATAAAGAAAAAATGATGGATGCAAAACTCAATGAGACATCAAATCAGACAAGTGCCCTTGAAAAGAAAACCATTGAGTTTACCCGAGAAATTACAGCCATGAAAGAGGGACATAAACATTTGGACGGTCTTAAATCTGAAGTTCCTCCACCGGACGGCTTTGATCCTGAAGAGGCTATAATGTTAGATCAGGAAACACCAAATAAGGATCCATATCGTTTGAAAGAGTTTTATACCCAAGCCCTTAGAGACAAAGACAAAATAAGTACCCGGCTGGGAATCGGTGATCTGGAGAATGAAATTGAAAGACTAAAAAAGCGTCTGACAGTCGACAAGAACAAGCTCACGCAACACAAGTCCAATCATTCTTTTGATCACAATAAAGCCCTGTCCTATGCTGCTGATTCGGATGATGAGAGACAAAAAGAAAAAATGACTCTGGAAAATCGAAAAAATAAAGAAATCGAAGAAAAAGCCCGAACCGGGTCAGAAGCCAGCCATGCAAAAGAGAAACGAAAAGAAATATCAAATAAACTTAGAGACCTTGAGAATAGAGATATCTTCCCTCAAATTAAAATACAGGATCTCCTTGAGCAGCCACGTGAAGATATGGACCTGATGCTGGAGACCCTGGAAATTGGCTTAGAAAACGAGTTACAAACCCTTCAAACTCAAATCAGTCATTTACTGTCCAATAATAAATCAATCTCAGAATGGTACAACCGCCTGAAAAACTTAAAATTCATGACAAGTGAATACTTGCTTGGCACACCTCCCTCTCAAAGCAGCGAAGACTTGCAGGATTTGCTCCACCCCAGACACCGGATTGAACATTGCCAAACCATGCAAGACAGAATTCAAACTCTGCAAGGTAAGAAACGACAACAGGAACAGGAAATTCAAGAGATAGAGAAAAAGCGTAATAAACTGTTCGACAGCATAAAAACCAACCTGCTTAATGAAGAATTTGGCCGAAAGCTTCCCACACTGATAAATGAACTCAAGGGCCACGATGCCGAAAGTTTAGGAGAAAACAGCCAAACTCTCATCGAAAAATGCTCGGACATTGCCCAAATTCTGGAAGGAGACCTGATACGATCAAAGAACATTATGGCCACCCATATTGATATGCTTTTGGAGCATGCCAAAGACTGCCATCAAAAAATAAATTCCGCTGCAAAAGTGACCATACCCGAAAACGTTTATATCTATGGGGGTAAACCCATCCTCAAGGCATCGGCCAGACTCAATTTTACCCGTTACCAGGATGTATATAAAAAATCTGTGGAAAACTGGATAGACGAATTGATTCAAAGCGGCACCTGTCCACAGGTCAATCCCAACAAAGGCAATTGCCTGGGATCAGATCTTCTATACCGTCTCCTGGGGGTTGACAGTAAAACATCTTTTAATATTCGCCTGCTCAAATGTGACGATACGGCCAAAAGCTATGAACCTGTAGGGCGGGACCTCGGGTCTGGAGGTGAAGCCCTTACCACAGCAGTATTGCTTTATACTCTCCTGGTATCCATGCGGAAAAAAAGATTAAAAGGAGATGTCCAGAGAATGCCGGCATTTTTGATTCTGGATAACCCCCTTGGTGTCTGTAACCGGCCTGACTTTCTAGATACCCAGCTTAAAGTTGCACGCTCGTTAGGGGTTCAGTGCATTTATCTAACCGGCATAAATGATAC
>PIVQ01000426.1 GCA_003354055.1 Desulfobacteraceae bacterium
CCTTGCGCACCAAGGGAATGTCCGTATCTGACAGGGATTATTTTAACCACGCAAAAAACGGGAGCTTAAGTATCGGTACACCGGTTTTATCCAAGGCCAGCGGCATGCCCATTGTTGTGGTAGCGATTCCCCTTAAATCGGATACAGGACAATTTGCAGGGATATTTGGATCAGTGATCAAGCTTGACGGACTGAGTGAAAAAATCACCCAGATTAAAATCGGAGAAACCGGGTATCCCTTTATGATCAATAAAAACGCTATTATTATTGCCCATCCGAAAAAAGAATTCATTTTAAAGCTGGATATAAGCAAGCTTGACGGCATGACCGGCATCACCAACCAGATGCTGGACCGAAAATCCGGAATGGCAGAGTATCGCTTCAAGGGTGTGGATAAGCTCGCCGGTTTTGCCCCTGTGGCATCTACGGGATGGGCCATCGCAGTGACCCAGAACAAGGCAGAGTTCCTGGCACCGGTATCGGTTATCCGGAACATAGTACTTGGAGTCGGGGCCGTCTTCCTGGTCATCACCGTATTGGGCATCCTCTGGTTTGTCCGCGGGATCATGGCCCAGCTGGGCGGGGATCCTTCCGAGATTGCCGATATTGCCGATCGCATTGCCAAAGGGGACCTTAGCATCAGTTTCAACGGAGACGGCAGAGCCATTACAGGAGTATACGGCAATATGAAAGATATGACCGAAAACCTGTCCGGTATGCTTACGAAAATTTCCGGCGGGATTCAGACCCTGTCCTCATCCTCCACCCAATTATCTGCGGTTTCCCAGCAAATGTCTACCAATGCGGAACAGACATCTGAAAAATCCAACAATGTCGCCACAGCAGCAGAAGAGATGGCAACCAATATGAACAGTGTGGCTGCAGCAACCGAACAGACCACGGCCAATATCCAGATGATTGTCGCAGCGTCCGAAGAGATGTCCGCCACAATCAATGAAATTGCCGGAAACACAGCCAAAGGCAGCCAAACCACATCCGAGGCGGTTCAAAAAGCAGTAGAGGTCTCTGAAAAGGTCAACGCTCTGGGGCATGCCGCATCCGAGATTTCCAAGGTCACAGATACCATTTCCGATATTTCCGAACAGACCAACCTGCTTGCTCTGAATGCCACCATTGAGGCGGCACGGGCCGGTGAGTCAGGCAAAGGGTTTGCCGTGGTTGCAGGAGAAATCAAGGAACTTGCCAAGCAGACCGCCAGCGCAACGGATGAGATCGGCTCAAGAATCGGGGATGTTCAGAAAACCACCCAGGAATCCGTTGAAGCTATTGAATCCATTGTTCAGGTCATCAATGAAATCAACACCATTGTCACCTCTGTTGCCACCGCCATTGAAGAGCAGTCCGCCACGACCCAGGAAATCTCCAGCAATGTCAGCCAGGCAGCCGACGGGGTCCAGGAAGTAAATGTCAATGTCAACCAGACCTCCACAGTGGCCGTAGACGTAACCCGCGACATTCACCAGGTCAGTAAGGCCTCGGATGAGATGAATACGGGAAGTATTGAGGTCAATTCAAGTGCCACGGAACTTTCCGCCCTTGCTGAGAATCTCAACGGCATGGTCAGCAGTTTCAGGCTGAACTAAGGAAAAAAGGTGCCGGTGATGTCCATCATCACCGGCACACCCTTACAAAAGAGGTGGCACTATGACAAAGAACAGAACCGAAGATAATACAACCACAGACACGGCCATAAGGGTGAACCTAAATCTTTTAGATACCCTGATGAACCTTGCCGGCGAACTTGTACTCAGCAGGAACCAACTGCTCCAGAGTATCAATACCTCCAATATAAAAAATGCAGCCTCATCCAGCCAACGGATCGACCTGATCACCTCCGAACTCCAGGAGGCCATCATGAAGACCCGGATGCAGCCCATTGATACAATTTTCAAGAAATTCAGAGATCTTATCCTGAACTGGTCAAGGGGACAGGAAAAGTCCATTGACGTTAAAATTCAGGGTAAAGAAGTTGAACTGGATAAAACCATACTTGAATCCATACATGCCCCCATGCAAGGGCTGATTCGCCACCTGATCAACCAGGCCCCGGGCAAAATCAGGCAGCCGGGCAGCGATGATATTGATACCCTGACCTTAAAAGGCGAGCATGATTCAGGTCAGGTTAACATCATCATTTCAGATAATAGTGAAGGACTTGGGGCGGATCTTACCGCCCAATGGGCTGTATCCGAGGGATTGATTGCCAAAGAACAGGCAGACGGCCTTACAGATCAGCAAAAGCTGGAACTGATATTCCGGCAAGATTGCCCAAATACTTCCGGCAATGCCAGCCCACTCTCCATTGGAGACCGAATCGAATCCCTGGGTGGTATCGTTGAAATTAATGCAGCAAAGGAAACGGGGACGACAATCCAGATAAAGCTGCCCCTGACCCTTGCCATCATTCCCAGCCAGATCACCTCTGTGGGCAATGAACGCTATGCCCTGCCCCAGGTCAATCTGGATGAACTGATCAGAATCCCGGACGCCCAAATCAAGGAAAAAATAGAAAAGGTCGGAGATGTGCCGGTTGTCCGTTTGCGGGGGGCGCTTCTTCCCCTGTTGGATCTTGCCTCCCTTCTGGGAATTGAAAAACACTATATTGACAAAACAGGTGATGCCAGGTCGGACAGACGAAAAACCATTGCAGACCGCAGATCCAGGCAGTTGCTTTCCCAAGAAGACGACCGTCCCGAGGATTCCCCTGATATCCGGCTGGCAAGACAGACAAAAGATCGGAGGCAGAACTCTGCCATCAACATTGCCGTGGTATCTGCAGGCACCTATAAATACGGTCTTATCGTGGATCAGTTCCATGATTCCGAAGAGATTGTTGTCAAACCCCTGGGCAGGCACCTGAATCAGGACAAGGCCTATACCGGCGCCACTATTATGGGAGACGGCAAGGTTGCCCTGATTCTGGATATTTCAAACCTGGCCCAGATGGCAGAGTTATCCACGTTCTCAGAGACACGCCAAATGGAAAAAGAAATCGCAACCTCAAACCTGGCTCACAAAGATAAAACAGCATTGATCTTCTTCAAAAATGCGGAGAACGAACACTTTTGCGCCCCCTTGAGCCGCGTGAACCGTATTGAACGAATCCTAAGATCAAGCATCGAAAAAATCGGCGACAAAAAAGTTGTCCAATACCGTGGTGGTGCACTTCCACTCTACGAATTATCGGATGTGGCTGATGTGGGTCCCCTTCCCCTCAAAGAGGCTCAGGAGGTCATTGTTTTTAAAACCGGTAACAGGGAAGTGGGACTGATGGTCACCCCGCCGGTGGATACCCTGGAGGTAGAGATGGACCTTGATGAAAGCACATTCAAAGGTCCTGCGATCAGCGGCTCGATGATTATTAAAGGGAATACCACCCTTTTGGTGGATGTGGATGAAATGGTCGAAATTGTAAAACCTGCATAAACTGGAGATAGAATGATGACAACCAATACAAAGGAAGACGCTTCCTTAAACATTGCAACCTTTAGTGTGGGAAACACCTTTTTCGGGATTAATATCCTTGATATACAAGAAATCAACAAAAGCATGAACATCACAAGAATCCCGAGATCAGACGATTTTATCCAGGGAATTCTGAACCTGAGGGGCAAAATTGTAACCATTATCAACCTGGGGAAAAAACTCGGGTTGCCCCTTGCAGGAAAAAATGCGGCCACAAAAAATATCATTGTTGCCTCAGAGGGCGAGCACATCGGTTTTATGGTGGATGAGATCAGAGAAGTTATTCAGACAAAAGCCTCCGATATCGGGACGGTCCCGCCCAACATGGGCGGGATAAAAGAAAAATACTTCAAAGGGGTCCTGGAAACAAAAAATAAGCTGATCGGCATTCTGGATATCGACGAGATCCTGGCCGTACAATAACGGTTCAGGCACGACACAGATAAATGGGGAAGCTAGCAACTTCCCTACTCTGTTTTATTTATTTTCAGCTTTTTGTAATTTTGCAATAAACGTTGCACCGGTGCCAATTTCGAAAATTAACGAAAACCAAATAGTCTCTTGAAGCTGCTTTTTTGGGGAGAATCATTTTTTATCCTTCTTCATTTTGGTATACCATTTTTCATTCCCATAGAGCTTGTCAGAACATTCAGGGCAAATACCATGGCTGAATTTTACCTCGGAATATTTCTGGATGTATTCTTCTAATTGATTCCAGTATCCTTTGTCATCCCTGATTTTTTTACACTCCGCACAAATCGGAACTAATCCACTTAGAATATTGACTTTTTCAAGTGCAGCCGTAAGTTCCGCAATCAGTTTTTCACGCTCCTTCTCTGCCAACTTGCGTTGAGTGATATCTCTTGCAACATGGACAGTTCCTATTGTCGTTCCCTTTTTATCAAAAATTGGTGAACAGGTGACAAGGAGTTTTTTTTCTAAGTGTGGCTCATCGATTTCCTGGATAATCACTTCCTGCTTTTCAAGAGCCTTTAAATGAGGACAGTTTGACCAAGGCTTTAGAGTATGATGTATCTGTTCATAGCAATGTTTGCCTATCAGTTCTTTTGGGGTTTTTCCAAGAGCTTCGGCAAGAGACTTATTTACTTTTACAAACTTTAAATCATTATCATGAACCGACACAAAATCATTCATAAGATCGAATGTCTCTCGCCACTGCTGGATAGAATATCCTAATTTTTCCTGAACCTTTGAACGCTCGGCAATTTCATCCTGTAATTGTTCATTGGCTTTCTCATATTCTACGGTTCGCTCGACAATCTTGATTTCCAGATTTTTATTCGCCTCGGCAAGACCCATTTGCGCCTGTCTGCGTTGACGTATTGCAGTGTCGACCTTTGCCCCAAAAAAAGTAATCATAAGAATCCCTATGGCCCATAAAAGAAAATGGCCGCCCAAAAGAGCGAGGCTGCCGTGCTCATCCATTTTATTCCATGGGGGTACAGGAACAATAACACTTATCCCCCCGCGTACCATTCCCTCGGAATAACCTTGCTGTTCATGACACTTAAGGCAGGTTTTTTCTGTGAGCAAAGGTCGCATGAGCCTCAAATAATCTTCACCTTCACGCTCAATTATGGCCCAGACTTCTGTCTCACCGTTCTCGAAACGCCTTAATGCATGGGCCTCCCAGTCATCCGGCTTGTTTTCCGGACGGATCGGTTTCAGAGAGGTTATATGCCCTGCAGAACTTCCGGTAATGAGAGCCATTTCATGCAGTTGCCGTGTCATATAGGCAGGATTGACCATGGTCAAATTCCTCCCGGAGGGTGTAATAATATCTCTTTCCAAAATATAGGAAAGATAGGGATTGGGCTGAGTCTTATCGGTTACAACTACATATACGCCGCCATGGGATGCATTCCAGCGGCGCGCAAGAAGATCCTTTTGGAATGACTCCCTTGCGTGAACTAAAGCAAATCCCTTAGCAGTATGACTATTTTCAATAATATTCCATATTAAGTTCGATAAAAGCACAATTGTCCAAAATGCGATGAGCCACAAGAACCACAAGTTTATCGCTTTGGGAATGAATTTAGACAATTGCCTCATTTTAAGCTCCATAACAAATTTGCTGGCCAGATTATTGATGCGTCAGCATAAAAAAGCAGGGGTATCTGATGGTTCGAAAATGGAGTTAGTTCGGCTTCAAGCTTGAATAGCCATTGAGTGTAATTTAATCATGTTGTAGATAAAAATACAAGGATTGGCATCTGATACTTAGTCATAGTAGCCTTCAATGACTATTTCATATTGATTTGTTGATGAGTCTTTGATCTCTTTCATTTTAACACCAAATACGGACTCCCTAACAACCATAGATGCCTTTTTCCCTTTAATAATCGTATTTTTTTCAATCATATTTTTTACTTTAATAACCGGCTCAAAAAAAGAAGGAGGTTTTCCCTCATTGAGCGAAAAAAAGTCTTTTTTAAGTAGAAGCTCTTCTATTTCCTGTTTGATTTTATCAATTTCCGGTTGGCTTTTTTTTACTTTTCTTTTAATAAAATCAGATTTTGCTTTGTGTTCGCTGGAAAATCTTTCAGTAGTATTGACTGCTGCCCTGTACATTTTAGAGACATCAGTCAATTTAGCATTCACATAATTTCTTTGATCATCAGAGTTTAAATCCTTAAGGTGAACCAATATTTCGTCCATATAATTTAAAGACTCATATTGATTTGGAAAAGGGAGGTTATCATCTGGATTTGATCCGGTTTGAGGCGGGGGAACAAAAACTTGAATTTTCTGTTCTAAATGCTCAAGATACTTCAAATCAGCATCATCACATATTTTGAGCAGATAGTTTAATGTATTCTGTTTGTCCAAATATTCATTTTGCACATTTATTTTGTGCTGGAGTTTAAAAGTCAGCTCATCAAGCGCATCTTGCCTTTGGAGTTTTCTCAAAAGAGCTGTTTGTTCATCAATGGAATGGTTGATGGAAGTAATTTTTACATTTGAGTTTA
>PIVQ01000427.1 GCA_003354055.1 Desulfobacteraceae bacterium
CGTTTCGCCGTTTTTCCATTTTCATTTTATTGATCATGCCGAACAAATAGGGCGGCAACTGATCCATGCGAGATGCAAACCGAATGATATTATTTTCTTCCACGACCAAAAGCTCCTAATAATACAGGGTTAAAAAAAGAAAATAAAACCATAGCAGATTTTATTCCAAGAATAAAAGTAAAATATTGAATTTAAAAAAAAGGGATTACTCTCCATCCCCCGCAGATACCGGTATGTTTATATGAAACTCCCGATATAGCAGGAGAGAGTTTCAATCTTTGTTGTGGGCGGAACCAAGGGTAAGTTCCCTGGTTCGCCCATGGCGGTTATTCAGGGGCAGGCAGATGATAAATTTTGCACCAAGCCCGGGACTGGAATCGACGCTCATCTGTCCTTTATGATTTTCAGTGATGATAAAATATGAAACCGAAAGCCCGAGTCCTGTGCCCACACCAACGGGTTTGGTAGTATAAAAAGGTTCAAACACCCGCCTGCGGGTGGGTTTATCCATACCCGGACCATTATCCTGGATTTCCACACACAGTGATTTTGTTTTTACATATATTCTGACGGTAAATTCCGGTGCCTTGGTCTTAGCTTCCTGCATGGCCTGGGCCCCGTTGCGAAGAATGTTGAGAAATACCTGTTGGATTTTAGTCCCTTCACAGGGAACAAGAGGAATATTCTCCCCATATACTTTTTTTATTTTGATAGTTTTAAAATCATATTGTTTTTTGAGGTTAAAATCAGTACCTGCCAGTTCAAAGGTTTTGTCCAGAAGTTCAGCCAGATTATGAAAAGAGACTTTTGCATCACTCTTTCTGGCAAAACTGAGCATATTCTTCACAATACCAGCCATTCTGATCCCCGCCCCCTTCATGTTCTGAAGCATGTGAAGAATATCCCTTTTTTCCATAAAAGACTTGATCTCATCCATGCTGATACCCACCGCTTGGGCGGCCTGTCTGTTTGCCGGAAGTTCAGAATTTGTAAGGCGCCTGGCTATTAGTTCTGCTGTCTGCAGCATTCCTGCCAGGGGATTGTTTATCTCATGGGCCATTCCCGCGGCAAGACCGCCCACGGAGAGCATCTTTTCCGATTGAATCATCATCTCCTGGGCCTGTTTATACTCTGATATATCCCGGATGGTACTCTGAATGGCAAGATGACCACCTATTCTGACCTGGGTGGCCATCACACTCGCATCAAATTCCTGACCGTCCATGCGTTTGTGTGTCCATTCAAATAATGCTGACCCGGTTTCCCTGATTTGTGATAATACTTGATCAGCCTTTACTGATGAGGCGGTTCCGTCAGGTTGAAGTTCCGGAGACAGCTCAAGGGGTAACAAGGTAAGAAGCTGTTCTTTGGATTCCGTGGCGAACATCTGAACCGCAGCCGGATTGCAGTCTATACAGCCTTTTTTCAGGTCTAAAAGTAAAATGGCATCTAATGAGGATTCAAACAGATTTTTATACTTTTCTTCACTTTCCTGAAGCGAATCAAGCATTGAGTTAAAATAATACCCAAACTGGATCAATTCATCGTCTCTATTTCCGTCCAGTTCAAACCTTGCACGGCTGTTACCTGTTTTAACCTGCCACATGGCTGTTGCAACAGAACGTATGGGTATAACAATGCTTTTTGAGAAGAGGAAAAAAATTATAAATAATATAAGACTAAAGATGATGGTTAAAGCCAGAGCCCACTTGTTTAACTTCTTTCTTTTGGTCTCGGCTTTAGCAAAATCTGATTTTAATAATTGGTCAGATTCTTTAAACACAGTGTCAAATAGTCCTGCTAGCCTTGAATTTTCAGTATCAAACCTGTTTTTTATCTCTTTCATTTCCAGGATCAGGGCATAATCCTTTTCAAGTACATCTTTAAAAGAAAAAAGGTAGGCCAGTGTTCTTTCATCCGGAAGGTTTAACTCTTTAATTTTTTTCCCCAGATAATCCGTCACCAGGGCAAGGGCGCGATAACCACTCTCACTCTGGTGCATTAAATAATTTATAAAAAAATGGGTAAGGTTAAACAGGGGTTTAAACAACGCGTCCTGATTATTGTTTAATATATTGGAAACCAGTGACTTGTAACTCGTATCCATGATGGTCCGGTGAAGATTCCGGCTTGTTTTTAACTGGATGAACAAATTGAATATATTTTCATACTCAATCAGGCTTGTCTGGATTTGCCGGAGCTTAGACTGAATGGGGGGACCCAGTTGTTTATTCTGTAAATCAGTGAGCCGTTCTTTTACCTGCTTCACAATGGTGCCGAATTGAGCATTGGCTTCTGGATTCTCTTCTTCGAGGATTTTTCTTTCCCAGAACCTGATTTCATAAAAGAGCCCGTTTAGAGAACGTATTTCTCTTTCAATATTGGAGTTTTCCAGCATTTGGGCGGCAAGCTGATTCTGTTCGTTTAAAAAAAATGACAGAATACCGTATCCACAGGCAAATACAATCACCAGAAGTGCGGCTGTTGCGTAGAATTTACTGTTAATACTCCGAAGCAATTTGGGTCACCTAATGATAATCTTTTGTCAGGCTGACCGGAGACAGACTGACAGGGATAAACGGGTTTATTTTATCTCCCCTGAAAAAAAGTGCTGCAGTTCTTATGGAAATCTGACCCATTTTTTCTGGCTGCTGTGCAATTGTGGCTGTGATTTTTCTTTCTTTGACGGCTTTGACGGCCTCTTTGATGGCATCGAATCCAACCAGCACTTTTGTTGCTTTATTATTTTCCCGGGCCAGAACATCCATGGCACCTAAAATCATGGAATCGTTATGGGCAAAAACAGCATCAAATTTAATACCATTATCGATAATCCGTTCCATAACCTGTCCGGCCCGGCTCCGGTCAAAATTGGCAGCTTCCCTTACAACAACCTTTATGTCGGGATATTTTTTAAGTTCATCATTAAATCCAAGACCTCTGTCATGGGCGGCAGAAGTTCCGGGAATTCCTTCTATTTCAATCACTTTTCCTGCTTTATTGAGGTGGTTGGCAATTATTTTAGCAGCCATTCTGCCTCCCTGGATATTGTCCGAAGCCACGTGGCCTATAATTTTTCCTTCAGAGATTTCTCTGTCAACGGTAATAACAGGTATATTTTCTAACCGGGCCATGTCAATTCCGGGAATTACAGCTTCTGCACTGGTCGGATTAACAATGATGGCATCAACACGCTGGTTTTGAAGGCTGACGATATCCATGAGCTGTTGGGATTCGTTATTGGCCGCATCTTTAACAATTAATTCCATTCCAAACAATGCTGCCTCTTCTTTGGCACCTTTGACCAGTGAAACAAAAAAGGGATTACCCAGATTGGAAATTGAAAATCCGATAGTTTTGTTGAAATGTTCAGGGGTAATCAGATGAAGGGGGGTACTCATGGTATCGGGAACTGCATCTCCATTAACTTTTTTCCAGGCCAGCATTACCCCGTATTCCCCCATTAATTCAGGATGCTGTTCTACGGTGGCGCTTATCTTTCCGATCCGAATGGCATTTCTTACAGATTCGATATTATCATACCCGGCAACCCGTATATTTTTGAGGTTCATAAGATCAAGTGCCTGGAGGACGCCAAGGGCCATTTTATCATTGGCGCAGAAAATAGCGTCAACATGGACAAATTGTTCCAGAAGTCTCATGGTGAGGGAAAAAGCCTGTTCCGTATTCCAATAGGCGGGTTCAGATGCAATAATCTTTATATTGCTGTTTTTTCTGACAGCTTCGGAGAATCCTTGTTTTCTGAGTTCGGCATTTTCCACCCCCCTTATCCCTTCAAGGATGATCACATTGCCTTTTTTGTTCAGCTTCTTTTTAATATAGGATCCCAGCAACCTGCCGCCGGTCCTGTTATCTGACCCCACAAAGGGAATGGACAGGCCATTGGATTTGAGAATATCCTTGTTCAACGGATTATCAATGTTGATGACTGCGATTCCTTTTTCAATTGCCTTTTTGCATACCGGGATCAGCTTTTCAGAATCGACCGGTGCTATGACAATGGCCCCGTAATTCCTGGAGATGAGATTTTCAATAATGCTGATCTGGAGCGCGATATCTGTTGGATTTTTTATGCCAAATATCTCCAAGGGAATTTTATTTTCTTCGGCATATTCTTTGGCACCCTGCTCCATTTTAATAAAAAATGGGTTGGACAGGGCTTTCATCACCAGTGCAACTGTGGTTGCATTATTTTCTATGGCCTGGGAAGGGGTATGGCAGACCATGGTAATTAAAATTATGCATAGACCTGTAACCAGAGTTTTGAATGCATGGTTCATTATATATCTCCTGATATATAAAAAGGGTCGTCGTAAAGACTATGGCTAAGGATTGGCTCCAAAATTACTTGATCTTTTGTTTTCAAAATACCCAGTCTTTTAAGGGGTTTTGGAAACAAGTTTCTGCCCTTCAGGGTATTTAGATCAAGTTATTTTGAAACGATTCCTAAACAATTGTGGCTGATTTAAAATTCAATACAGAGATTGCGTTTCATTTTGCATTATAGGTTACAGGAATCATTATTCCAAATAAAACCTGAATATTTATGGATATAAATAAAATAAAAAAAGATTATGCGCTAAAAGCCTTTGCCGAGATTGCCAAAGCTAAATGAAAAATGGTATTTAACCTGAGCAAACTTAAAAATAAAATGCTTATAAGCGTACCAGAATAGGAAGGGCAAATGAAACCACAGGAAATAGAAGATCTAAGTTTTAAAATAATAGAAGAGGAAGCCTGCGACCATGGATTTAATGATCAGGAATGGCCTATCGTAAGAAGGATGATCCATACCTCTGCGGATTTTGAATATATTAAGAGTATCCGGTTTAACGACGATGCCGTTGCAAGAGGAATCCAGGCCATTCGATCCGGGTGTAATATTTTCACCGATACCAATATGGCCCGGGTGGGCACCCGGAAAAAAGAGATTGAATCCTTTGGCGGCAGCGTGAGCTGTCTGATCGGGGATGCTGCCGTGGCTAAGGAGGCAAAGAAAAACGGAACCACAAGAGCCTTGGCTGCCGTGGATATGGCCTGCGAAAGTCTGGGATCCGGCATATACGTGGTGGGAAATGCCCCCACTGCCCTGCTCCGGCTCATTGAGCATATCCGTGATAAAAAGGTTACCCCTGCCCTGGTCATCGGGTTTCCTGTCGGGTTTGTCAATGCTGCTGAATCCAAGGATGCCCTCATGGAACTTTCCATCCCCTATATAACGAACAAGGGCAGAAAAGGGGGATCTAATATTGCCGCCAGTGTTGTGAATGCCCTGGCCATTGCTGCATACGCTGCAGATTAAAAAGGGGGCGTTATCAAAGGCTTTGTCATTGGTGCCACAGGCAGCGGTACCGGAAAAACCACTATAAGCTTAGGCATGTTGGCCTGGCTTTCGGCAAAGGGAATAAAGGTGGCTCCTTTTAAGGTGGGACCTGATTTTATTGATCCCGGCCTCCATACAAAGATCTCAGGATCCGTAAGTTTTAACCTGGACTCCTGGATGTTGTCTGCATCCTATAACAGGAATCTCTTTGCTGCCAAAACCCGTGGCCGAGAAATCGCCGTTGTAGAAGGGGTGATGGGATTGTTTGACGGGTATGACGCCCTGTCGGAAACCGGATCAACCGCCCAGATGGCCAAATGGCTGAACCTGCCCGTGGTGCTTGTTGTCTCTGCCAAGGGCAAGGCCAGGAGTGCCGCCGCCATCGTCAAAGGCTTTGAAACCTTTGATCCGGATCTTAAGTTTGCGGGGGTGATCTTTGCCCAGGCCGGCAGCGAACGTCACTATCATTATTTAAGGGATGCAGTTGAACAGAACTGCAAAACCCCCTGCCTGGGATATCTGCCAAAAAATGAAAAAATCGTCATGCCCGAGCGTCATCTGGGATTGGTGACGGCAGATGAAATGTCCATATCAGGCGACACACTGTCCACTCTGGTTTCCATGGTAGATGAGTATCTGGATATGGATCGGCTTATAAAAGGGTTACCCGAGCTGTCCGTATCTGAAGCGTCTACGCTTGATCCGCCCGAAACAAAAGAAAATTTAGGGCGGATATCATCTGGCCGCCCGAAAATAGCCGTGGCCAGGGACAAGGCCTTCTGCTTTTATTATCCGGATAATCTGGATATCCTGAAAGAGGCCGGTGCTGACATCGTTTATTTTTCACCCCTGGAAGACAAGTCTCTGCCTGATGATATTGACGGAATTTACCTCGGGGGCGGATACCCTGAACTCAATGCGGGGCAGCTGACAGAAAAAAAAGAACTGCTGGTCCAGATTAAACAGGCCAGCCTGTCCGGAATGCCCATCTATGGAGAATGCGGGGGATTCATGTATCTCTGCCGTAACCTGTCCGACATGGACGGCAGGCAGACCGGAGATATGTGCGGAATTTTTGATTTTGATATCCAAATGTCCAGAAGGCTTCGATCTCTGGG
>PIVQ01001227.1 GCA_003354055.1 Desulfobacteraceae bacterium
AAATCAACCTTCACACCATGGTTCAGGGGATTGAGCAGAAGGCCAACGGCGAATGGCTGATCAAAACCGACAAAGGCGATATCACCTGTGAGCATGTGGTGAATGCCGCTGGCCTCTGGGCGCCTGAAGTGGCAAAAATGGTCGGTCTTGAAATTCCCTCCATTGCCATCGCCCATACCCATATCCTCTATGAAAAGATCCAGGCCATTGATGAGGCTGACGGATATCTGCCTTTGATGCGCGATCCTGATAAATCCATCTATCTGCGCCAGGAAATGGATTCCCTGATACTGGGGATGTACGAAGCCAACGGCCAGCAGTGGAAAAAACGCGGGGTACCCTGGGATTATGCACAGGAAGAGATTAACCCGGATCTGGACAACATCTCCGATTGTATTGAAGCCGGTATGGACAGATTCCCCATCCTGGGTGAAGTCGGTTTCAAACATGTGACAGCAGGTCCCATTACCTATACTCCCAACGGAGATCCCCTGGTCGGCCCTGCAGCTCCTTTGAAAAACTTTTACCATGCCTGCGGCTACAGCTTTGGTATCACCCAGGCCGGTGGTATCGGTCATTATCTTGCCGGATGGATCATGAACGGCGAGCCTGAAATCGATCTGTGGCCCATGGATTCCAGACGCTATGGTTCTTTTGCCAACTGGGCATACAATACTGAAAAGATCGCTGATACTTATCCCAGACTCTACTCCCTCATCACTCCCAACGAGTTCAGAGATGCAGCCCGCCCCAACCGGACCAGCCCCATTTACGAATATCAGAAACAGGCCAATGCAGTGTTCGGCGACTACTACGGATGGGAATGCCCCAACTATTTCCCGCCTGAAGGCGAAGACGGATACGAAGAACCCTCATGGCGCCGTAACAACGCTTTCAAGCATGTGGATGCCGAGTGTAAGCATGCCATGGAAAAGGTCGGCATCATCGATCTGACCCGTTTTGCAAAAACCATGATAACAGGTCCGGATGCCAAGGCCTGGTTAAACAACATGACCTGCCAGAAGGTTCCTGAGGTTGACGGACGTATTGCCTTAGCCCCCATGCTGGATAAGAACGGTAACTTTAAATCCGACATGACCATTACCCGGGTTAATGACAATGAGTTCTTCTGCGTGACGGCGTCTATAGGTAAAAAACATGATCAGCATTGGATGACTGCGAACCTGCCCTCGGACGGTTCCGTTACCATGGAAGACGTTACCTATAAAATGGGCTGTCTGGTCCTGGTGGGTCCTGATTCAAGAAAAGTCCTTGAAAAGATAGCCTATGACGATGTGTCCAACGATGCCTTTAAGTTCGGTACTTCCCAGGAGATCTATGTGGGACGGACCAAATGCCGGGTTAACCGCATGAACTATGTGGGTGAGCTTGGATATGAAATCTTTCATTCCATCCAGCATCAGGTCGGCCTGTATCAAGCCCTCATGGAAGTCGGTGCAGAGTTCGACATCAAACTCATCGGTATGCATGCCATGGATTCCATGCGTCTGGAAAAAGGGTATCTTGCCTGGAAAGCAGAGATGAACGTTCACCATACCCCTCTTGAAACCAATGTCGCCTGGACCGTGAA
>PIVQ01001228.1 GCA_003354055.1 Desulfobacteraceae bacterium
TATTCATTACCGAAATTTTGCTGAAAAATAGTTTTAGCAAATGCAAGTATCCCTGATTTTGTCCATTCAGGTTTTGTATGAATAATCGTTATCATAGCAAATCAAACTTTAATGATCTTTACTCTTACTAACTTTGATTAATTGAAATACCTTTACAGGTATCTGAAATGTTGATAGGAAATCTTAATCCAGATTCATAACTTATCTGGTCGGATAACATTCAAATTTACAAGATACGCAGAACAACACATTAGCTTGTTAGGCGTCCCAAACCTTCAGTCTACATACAGAGGTATTTATGCCATCGATACAAGAACTCGTCCCCGCCTTCAAGAACCACGCGAAATCAATGGAGATTCACATCCGCCGTTCAGCCCTTCAGTCTGCATTGGGGGCCTTCATTGATTTCACCCTAACCGTGCCCATCAAATCCGCCCTGCCTGCTGATGCTGATGGCAGCACACTCCTATTCAAATCAGGAATAGAGACAAACCTACCAGACAATTACAATGAGTTGCACACCAACGGCAAATGGACCCCCGATGAAGAAGCGAATTGCACAAGGGCCTATCTGAGCATCACAAGACACGTCACAAGCAAGTGGAACCAGAAGCACGGGCTGGAACTCAAGTACATATACAAGAAAGGCGTTATAATCCCAGAATCCACATTTTGGATAGAGGGCACAGACCCAGAGGATCTACTCCAACAGGTTGTTGACTCTGATGCATTCAGGATTGCAATCCAGTCCAAAGTTGCGAAAGTGACTACTCAAGTCCATGCCCCAGAATAGATACAAATATAGGATAGCTAACAAGCTATTGCACTCGGACGCCGCTTCGCGGCGCCGGTGAATAGCAGCGTTCAGGCGGCTGAAGTTGAGACTAATTATCCGTAAAAAATGCAAAAACAAAACATAGTCCCTCCGTCCACTCGCTCCAATTGCTCATCAGTCAATTCATCCGACGGTTCCGGTGGTAAAATAAAATGCATGGTATATGCCGTATTCTCCACCATGCGAACCTCGATTCCTTCTGGGACTTCAATGCTGTTTTCTTTGAATACCCTCATGGGATCTGACAGCAATTCTGCCTTAAACTCATCGTCACTCCATGCCTTTGCTACAAGTTTACCATAGGCTTTCTGGAAATCTTTTGGGTCCATGCTTATCTGTTTTTTAGAAATAAAATCATGACTTTATTTGGGTGGGCTCTTCGAAGGTTACTCTATCTGCACGATGATAAATTGTCAAACCGCATATTTGATGGAGACCAGTACGACCGCAATGGTTTAGCGATGAAGCAGCTAATCCCTGCTGAGCGAAGGTCTCCACGGTCAATTGCCCGTGAAGGGAGAAACATTGACACTATACAAAGAGTGAGAATCAATGATGACCTGACACGGATAGGAAAGAGAGCCTGTAGACAACCGGATCTATGAAGTATTCTTCGAAGACAACAGCTATGGATCCCTATAAATAACTCATCAAAGAGGAGATGTAATGCCGGTCTGCGACAATTTCATGATTGACCAGCCACTCCACAAATAATGTCTCGATTCTAAGCAGCAAGTGGAGAGGAATTTCCTGC
>PIVQ01001229.1 GCA_003354055.1 Desulfobacteraceae bacterium
ATCCAGAAACGGTACATCCTTCACGTCTTAGAAAAAACCAACGGCAAACAAAGCGGCCCTGACGGCGCAGCCCGGATCCTGGGCATGAAACGCGCCACCCTTTACAACCGAATGAAAAAACTGGGACTATAGCCATGAACCTTACCGACATCCCCCTTTTCGACTCCCTGGATAAAACTGATCTTGCCACCCTGGCTGACTCCACCAATACCAGAGACCTTACCCCGGGACAAATCCTGTGCCACGAAGATACGCCCGGCAACAGCATGTTTATCGTGCTTCAAGGCAAAGTTGAGGTCATAAAGGCCTTCAAAACTCCTGACCAGCGCCTCCTGGCAGAGCTTGCCCCCGGAGAATTTGTAGGGGAACTCAGCCTGATCATGAAAAAAAACATACGCACCGCAACGGTAAGGGCCAAAGACAAGGCCCGCATCCTGGAACTGAGCCGCACCTGGTTTGAGTCCACAGTGGACACCCACCCTAAACTCACCCTCCACATCATGCGCAAAATCAGCGAACGCCTCTGCGCCGCAGACGAAGCCACCATCCGGGATCTTCGGGACAAGAACACGGAACTTGCCGTGGCCTACCGTAAGCTGCAGGCTGCCCAGGCAGAACTGGTGGAAAAAGAAAAACTCGAACATGAGCTGGACATGGCCAAAAAGATCCAGACCAGTATCCTGCCCCACACCATCACCCCTCCTGAGGGCTGTGATATCGGCGCCACAATGACACCTGCCAGGGTGGTGGGCGGTGATTTCTACGATGTCATCCCCCTGGATGATCACAGGATCGCCCTTGCCATAGGCGATGTATCAGACAAAGGCATCCCTGCAGCCATGTTCATGGCCCAGTTCTGCACCCTACTGCGGGTGTGGGCAAAGCTTGGCACCACTCCGGCGCAGGTGCTGACGCAAATCAACAATCATCTGCTGGAAGCAAATGACGAGTGCCTGTTTGTCACCTGTATCTACGGGATTTATGACAGCCTGGCCGGAAGGTTCAGCTATGCCCGGGCCGGGCATGAACTGCCGCTGATTATTGATGAGAATCAGGTGATCACCCGGCCTCAAAAAAAGCATGGGATGGCATTGTGCCTGTTTCCTGATCCTGAGATGGATATCCAGGAAATCAACATTCCGGAAGGCAGTACGCTTGTGATGTATACGGATGGGTGTACTGATGCCCAGGATGAGGACGGGGTGTTTTTGGGGCTGAAGAATTTAAAGAAGATTATTCTGGAACATATGGGCGGGTCTGCCCAGGAGCTTTGTGACGGAGTTGGTGACAAGGTGCTTGGGTTTCAGGGGGAGAGTCAATTTGATGATGTTACTTTGGTGGGGGTTCGGAGTTTGTGATACTTTCAGGCGAATTGACTGGTATGATCTCCCAACCAATTCATATACCAATTTTGTGAACATTCTATACATTTGGAGGCTGAACATAAAAAAGAGGCAGATTGACAATTTTTCATCGTGCAGATAGGGTAACCGTTGAATATCCCACCAAATAAAGTCATGATTTTACTTATAAAAAGGAGATAGAGCATGGACCCAAAAGATTTCCAGAAATCCTATGGCAAATTA
>PIVQ01000428.1 GCA_003354055.1 Desulfobacteraceae bacterium
ACAGATGGATAATTTTGCCAGCAATTTCCTGTCAAAGAGAAAATAAATCCGCAGCCGTTTGGGGATACTGAATACCCATTGGCGGTGGGGTACATCTTGCAGGACATTGGTAAGCAGCCTCTCTCCGTATTTATCTTCATTTCTTGGAGGATGAATTAGAAAGAGCTTTAACCCGACGACATGAACCTATCTGAAGGACTGTACTCCCCGGTTTGTTTCATTCTTGTCGTTTGTAAAAAAGATACTTTCACTGTGCAGTGCCTTCGACCTTATCTATATAAAAACCGGTGATCTGACCTGGCTGTTGCAAAAGCTGTATGGAAAAATATCACGTCACGGTCTTCCAGAAATAATTTTTGTAAAGGGTATTTTCCACGTAACCCATACGGAGGTAAAGCGCCTGGGCTGCCAGATTATTATGTGCGGTTTCCAACTCAACCCCCTTTGCGCCGGATTCAACAGCAATGGTATGGGCCTTTGCCATCAGTCCCTTTGCGCACCCCTGTCTCCTGGCAGATTCCAATACATACAGGTCATTCAGAATCCAATATTCTTTAAGTGAAACAGAACTAAACCCTTTGTACATTGTTACAAACCCCAATATCCCATGGCCATTTACGGCTATCAAAAAAACTGCTTCATTTTTCTGCATCCGATTTTCTATCCAAATCCTTGACGCTTCTGGGGACTGCAAAGAATCCAAACTGATCGAGGCGCTTCTGTATTCATGAAATACTAAATGTAGTTCCTTGATATCTTTTTGGGCCGCTAATCTATATTCTATCATTCTCTATCTTTTTTATTTTCATGAGTTTTTAATTAATTTTGAATGTATCATAATACCTGAATTCTGGGGATGATTCTCTTGAATAGGTAGAAAAAACTACAAAGGCATTCAAATTGTGATGAGTTTTTTTTACAAAATTCAGTTTTTATATTGACAGGATGTTCGTTATGGCGTACAACACCACCGTTAGATAAAAGTCAAATGTTCAGTCTATTTTCTTTTTGAGATCAGTGGTAATCATTAACCGGCTCGTCTCATTTCATTTTCAGCAGAAATCGGGATCTATAAAAAATGAATCCATCTTCAAAACAGTTCTTATTCATAAATCTTCGTTCGATTATTCGTTGCCACTATATATTTAGTGAGTTTGGTTAGTTTCGAAACTGACACCCTGATATATTACATTTGGGAGGGAGAATGCGGCAAAGTTGGTAACCGTGTCCCTATTAAACGTTACAGGTTCACTCCCCCTTGCCGGCAAGTAGTTTTACTAGAATAAACCTTCCTGAAAGTATAATAGCACCATTCCGGTGCGAATGCCTGACCCAGTTTTATGTCCCGGATGCCTATTTCTGTCTAATCTTGGCTCCGGAAAAAATCAAAAATTCTTTTTAAAAAAGGAGTAACCTTATGGATACCGCTAACGTAAGTGCAAGTAATTGGAAAGGTAATGTGACTGATTTTGAGATGTCTCGATACATTGACCTGGACATATACCACACGGTTGAACAATCCCATCCGTTTTATATCGAGATGACCGAGGCAATCCTTGCCCGGATCGAAGAATTCCAAAAAGGCAAAAAGGAACATCTTGAAATATTGGAACTCGGCTCTGGAACCGGCTTGTTTACCGCGGAAGTGGCTAAACTGCCTGGAGTCAATGTCTCTGCCGTTGAAATTGACCAGAATTGCTTTGAGGTACTGGATGATTATGTCCAGGGCAATGCCTCTTGTATCCAGGCTGATGCTGTAACTTATCTTAATCCCGGATATTTTGATATCGTTGTTTCAACCTTTGCACATGATCATATCCATTTCGACGCCGCTGGCGAATTTGTCAACAACATAAGGGGAAATTTGAAAAAAGGCGGTTTATACATTATGGGCGGAGAAATTCTTCCATTTTATGAAACTGAATCTGAGCGCCAAGAGGCGTTACAGCAGTATCACGGATATATCGTGGAAACAGCCAACCGGCAGAAAAACTTCCTCCTTGCGCAAATAGAGATCAGTGCTCTGCAATCAGGTGTTGAAATGGTTGGCGATTTTAAACGGCATGAACAAATGTTTGAGGAAGAAATGTTGACCAATCGTTTTGAATTGGTTGAAAAAAACAAAATCGGTCCTTCCGACCGGAATGATGTTGGGGGAGTGTTTGTATACGCCTTCTCCGCTGTGTGACAGGCAGGAGGTATTTAGCCTATAGCTGAGGTATACGTCGTCCAAAAATCAGTTGTAATCACAGTCTTTTAAGAAAATTCCATACTGGGCCGGACTGAAACGTATACTTCATCTAAACGATTCGGGAGCGATGGATCTTGGCCTGGAGATTTCTACCTATTTCGCAGTCGGAGATAAATTAAAAAATACGAACCAAATGGATCAAAGTTTTTACCGTCATGTATCCGTTTACAAGTAATAAAGGTGTGGGTGTTATAAATAATGAATTCTTTTTTAAAGGATAAAGATTTTACTTTATTATGGCTGGCCAATTTTTTCTCAACAGTTTCCGGTTTTATATTACTGCTTTCAATTTCAATACATATTTATGAAACAAGCGCATCAGCACTAAATGCATCAATGGTTTTTGCATCACAATGGTTTTTAGGTGCTTTTCTAGCACCTCTGGTGAACAGGATCATATCATCCAAAACACTTCTGACCACTATACTTTTAGCAGAAGTCGTGGGGATTGTCGTAACCGGGTTGATAGCCGTTATGATAACGGAAGGGTTTACCGTTACGATAATTCTACTAGCCTTAAGGGGGCTAATTGATGCGGTGGCTAAATCCACCAGGGTTTTAATGAGCAAAATTTTTATCGAAAAAGAGAACTTTGAGAAAAAAATATCATTTTTCGGAACATCTCAGTATACGGGAGCTTCTGTTGGAAGTCTCATCAGTGTAGGGCTGATATCCAGTTTAGGGGTGGAGTATATCGTACTCATTGCCGCAATGTTCTGCTCGATTTCAGTATTGTTTTACCAATTTCTGGATAAGAGCAAAAATACAATTGTATCCGAGAAAAACCAAAGTGGATATTATCGAAAAACCGTAGGAATTCTAACATCAAATAAAAAGATTTTCTGGAATGTCGGTATTTTGTTTTTATCGGTAATCATTTGTCAGAGCCTGCATAATGTCTTGAGGATCCCCCTGCCGGAAGTTCATTATGAGATGGGTAAAGGTGGTATATTCATACTTCAAATACTGAGTACGACAGCAATCATTTCCGGAGCCGTGATTGTAACTTTCTTTTTTACGGAAGGATCTGTTTTGAACAAGCGATCTGCCGGTTTTTATATGTTTCTGTCAATTGTCGGTGTCTTTGCCGCTTTGTTTAATTACCTGCCTTCACTGGGTTTTATCGCGTATTTTTTCTTTCTGTTTTTCTTTGAAATCTGCTACACAAAAGCCCAAAGGGATCTTGTTATTTTCTGCAGCGCATCTGAGTTGCAATATCTGTCCACCTTCCTGTTCAGTACCCAGATGACATTCATGTCTTTGTCGATAATCATCGGCGGGCTGATTGCGGATAGAGAAGGTATCCCGTTTACGGTTATTTCATTTGGTGTTTTCTACCTCTTTTATATTCTGATTTTAAAGTTTTTTGAAGCCAATTATGTTGTTCTCTATGAAAAAAAAGAAACCGTTTAATAAGGAGAAATCATGAAAAAACAACCTTACCAAAAAAATGTTGTCGTCATTATTGATGGCGTGTCAACAGCTGCATACCTGGCTCCTGCATTCAGGGCATATGGCTATAATTGCATCCATGTATTCAGCGGAATGAGCAACTCAATTCAAAATGCCACCTACAATCCGGGGGATTACTTAGACGAATTTTCATTTAATGGAGATGCAGATGCCCTGCTTCAATATCTAAGTAAATATCAGGTGGAAGTGGTTATGGCTGGTGCTGAATCCGGTGTTGGCCTGGCTGATCAAATTGGCGGTATGCTTAAGCTGAACAATACGAATGATTTAAGTCTGTCTCAGTCAAGAAGAAACAAATTTGAAATGTATAACCAGCTTAAAAATGGCCGGATCAATCATGCTGCCTATTTTACCTTCAGAAGCCTGAAGGGTATCAAGGAAACAATCGATAGCCGGAAGGCTTATGTTGTCAAACCGTTAAAAAGCGCGGGTACTGATTGTGTCCGGATTTGTTTTAACCGCGATCAGGTACTTGAGGCTTCCGGCCATATTTTGGGAACCCGTGATATTTATAATCAGATTAACAAGGCCGTGCTATTGCAGGAATACATTGAAGGCACGGAATACATGGTCAATGCGGTCAGTAATAAACAGCGGCATAAAATTATTGAAATTTGGAAAACATATAAAATCAATTCAGAAGGCGCACCAATTTATGACAGGGTAGAGCTGCTTCACCCGGAAGATAAAATTTATAACACCCTATCGGCCTATGTTATCAAGTGCCTTGATGCCATGGGAATCTGCTTTGGCCCTTCCCATACCGAAGTGATTGAAAAAAATGACCAGTTTTTCTTTGTAGAATCCGGAGCACGAGTCCAGGGAGGACAGGATGCGTTTAGTGTTGCACTTGCAACCGGTAGTACCCATTCAATTTCAACTGTCCTGTCAATTGTTGATCCTGAAATTTTTTATCAAGATACAAATCCCGTGTTTCACAGGCATTGCATGGGCGTCACCCTTAGCAACCACCAGGCTGGATATTGTGTGGACCCGCCGGATTTTTCAGAGATTTGGAATCTTGAGTCTGTTACAGGGGTACGAAGTATTCTCTCAAAAGGAGCTTACTACGATAAAACAAGAGATTTATTATCTACTGTCGGCGGTGTGTTTCTAAGCCACAAGGATAAACAGGTACTTGAAAGCGATTTGGCAACAATTCGAAAGCTTGAAAAGGAAAATTACTACTCAATCTATCCGCAACCCCATTTCAAAAATGCGGAATCGCTGGTTTAAACTGATTTTTGTAAATCTCCAGCCTATTTAAGTGGTGATGGAAACCGTATTTTGCGCAAAAAAAATAACGGGTTAATTATGTTACACATACAAAAAAAAGGAGTGAAACATGTTACACAGGCAAATTAATCTGGAAAAAGAAAAACAGTGTCTGCAGGATTTTTTAAAATGGATGAAAACTCAAAAAATATGCATTGTGGAAGGTACGCATTCAAAAGAAAATTTGCTTTACACGGAACAGGCTCCAGATGAAGAAAGGGGAATTGTTTCCATGCAGAAAGCCTTTTCCCGATTGGATTTGAATTTTGTTGTGATCAAATCAACGGAAGAGCATCTTTTTAAGAAAATCAATGAGAGCGATTATGTAGTTATCTACGCCCACGGGGAATATGGTGAAGATGGTCGTATTCAGGGGGCTCTCGACTATATGGACAAACCGTATCAGGGTCCCGGTGTTTTAGGACATGCCATCTGCTGCAATAAAGTATCCTTAAAAAGCTATGTTTCCGGCAGCAGTATTTATACACCAAATTTCATCTGTATCAACAAATCTTCGTCAATAGAGGATATTATTGAACAAACAGGTAAAGAAGTCGGTTTTCCTTGTATGCTCAAACCGTTAACCGGGGGAAGCAGTATAGATATCTCCTATATCTCTGCCCCTGACGCCCTTTCGGATCATCTGTCGGTCATGTCTTCAGAAAAACGGAGCGGTTTTTTTATCGAAAGATTTATAAAGGGCCGGTTCATTACATTGGGTGCAATTGAAATGTCAGACGAGGTGCTCTGCCTTCCCCCGTTAGAAGTTGTCACAGAATCCTCTTTTTACGATGAAAACATAAAACTGCATGCAGATACAAATTGTGAAAACCCGGAGTATAGAGTCCCGGCGAATGTTGATACCATATTGCTGAATTCAATGCAGGAAGGTCTGATTAAATTGTATACGGATCTTCAGTGTAAAGGCCCGATACGAGCGGACTATATCATTGATCAGGAGGGTGTCTCATACCTATTGGAGATCAATACGATACCGGGTATTGCAGAAAACAGTAATTTTACAAAAGCGTTTATGAGTCTCGGTTTTAATTATAATGAGCTGCTTATCGCCATGATGTGTTCCGGTCACGAAAACGCCCTTTCAGTGGCTGCATGATACTGAAACGGAGCACACCACTCCCAACCCCGCCGGAACCTCTCAAAGACGTCCGGCGGGGTTAAATTGGAATCCTACAGTTTATTGCCGTCCCGCCTTTTAAGGTAAAAACCTCTTCCTGGGCGACGGTCGGTAATATTCTTAAGGATAGGAACTTTCTTTTTTTCAAGCAAGGTATAAAAAGAAAAAAGGATAAAGGATAGGAACTTTCTTTTTTTCAAGCAAGGTATAAAAAGAAAAAAAGATTTCCAAGCGCCTGAAATATGGCCCCAGCCGGGCACGACCCCAACATGTTGGGGTCGTGCCCGGCTGG
>PIVQ01001230.1 GCA_003354055.1 Desulfobacteraceae bacterium
CTCATTGGCCTTGTTGCTGCCCGTGGTTTCCCCTTTGGCGTACATGTCTTTTGCATAGGGATAGATGGGCAATTGATCATAGTTGATCACAAAGCTGGTTTTGCTGCCGTTGGCCATTTCCATGAGATGACCTAGGATTCCGAAGCCTGTGATATCGGTACAGGCATGGACCTTAAAATCTGTGGCCTGTTCAACAGCTATGTTGTTCAGGGCGGCAATAGTGGGCAGCACATCCGCTTCAAGGGATGAGAAGGGCAGTTTGCCCGATCTGACCGCGTTAAACAACACCCCTGAGCCCAGGGGTTTGGTCAGCACCAGGGCATCCCCGGGTAAAGCACCTGCATTGGACAGAATCTTATCCGGATGGACCACTCCGTTGACACAGAGGCCGTACTTGGGTTCTTCATCATCCACGGAATGGCCGCCGGCAAGTACTGCATTGGCCTCAACCACTTTATCATGGCCACCCTGGAGCATCTCCCTTAAGATACCTGTGTCCAGGATTTTGGAAGGGAACATAACCACATTCAAGGCGGTCAGGGGGCGGCCGCCCATGGAGTAAATATCGGAAATGGAATTGGCTGCGGCCACCTGGCCGAACCAATAGGGATCATCCACCGGCGGGGTAATGAAATCAATGGTATTGATCATGGCCAGATCAGGGGACACCTGATACACGGCCGCATCATCTGCGGTGTCGTATCCCACCAGAAGATTCTCGTCAGAGGGGAGTGGAAAGCCTTTTAATGCGTCCGCCAGAACCTGGGGACCGATTTTAGCAGCTCAACCGCAGGTTCTGGCAAGGCCGGTCAGGGTTTTCTTTTTAAATAGTTTCAATGGTTTCTCCATAAAGCATTAGAAGTCTTCAAAACTATAATCATAAACCCTTTCCGGATCAATGGGAATACGATTATTTCTTTGCTCTGCGTTGGGCAAAACCGTGGGCACCCAGCCGCCAGAAGGTCAGAAACACGGACAGCCATGCATTGGCCTTGGGATTGACCTTCTTGCCTTTGCCTATAGTGTAAAGGTGGTACTCATACCAGGTCAGTCCGAGGGAGGTTATGGCATCCAATGACCGGATGCCGGTGGAGAGCCTGGGCAGGGTGATTGCATGGCCGGTGTCGGCAAGCAATCTATTGGGGAAGTCAGGTTCCAGGGCCAGGGGACGTGCCAGGCCGATCATGTCGGCAGCACCGGATTCCAGCACCGCTTCCATGGCTGCGCCGGATCTGAAGCCCCCGGTGAGGACCAGAGGGACCGTTAACGACTCTTTCATGGCTGTGGCATATTCAATGAAGTATCCCTCTTTGTCATTGAGGGTCGGACTCCCCGCAGGATTTCCCATCATCTTGGGATGTTCATAGGACCCGCCTGAGATTTCCACGGAGTCAATACCCTGGGTTTCCAGTGTTACCGCCACCTTTATGGCCTCTTCAATAGTGAATCCTCCATCCCTGAAATCCGAGGCATTCAGTTTGATGCCTACGGGAAACTCTTTTCCCACCTCACTTCTGATGGCCTTGTAGATTTCCACGACAAAGCGCATCCGGTTTTCCAAAGATCCGCCCCAGTCATCCTTCCG
>PIVQ01001231.1 GCA_003354055.1 Desulfobacteraceae bacterium
TCAATATAGTGGTCGATATTCATGCCATAGATGATATTCTCAAATCCGTATTTGAGAACTATGCCGATGATCTGCTGATATCGTACCAGATGCCGGTACCGTCTGGTAACCTTGCCAATAGTTTTGATGCTGAGCATAAACGTAAGAAGGCTATTCTTGTTTTTCGTTATCTAAAAGTTTTTCAGCCAGCTTGTCCATACGAAGGTTCAATGAATCAATATCTTTTCTTGTGGGAAGGTTGACCCGTTTCAGGACTTTTTCAACGGTGGTTTCGATTTTCTTATCCAGCTCGGATTTGGCTTCGTCGTATCGTTTCTGGCAGTCATCCAAAAAAGCCTGTGCCTCTTTCTGGTTCATGTCGGACTGTTCTGCAAATTCTTTTGCAAGGGCCTCAATCTCTTTTTTTGACCGCAAGGCCATTCCGACGCCGGTGAGCACGCTCTTTTTAATGCTATCAAGCATGGGTGGTTCCTCCAGAATTTGACAATGCCGTTTCTTTGTATTGCCCCGGGATGGAAACCCGGGGCAAAAACAAGTCTATTTTGAGCCGAAAGAGAGGTCCTGGATATCCTCTAAACAGGTGTCTCCTTCAAGAACGGCGTCCATCTTACCACAGGTTGCCGGTAAAATGGTATTAATAAAAAATTTGGCGGTTTGAATTTGTCCGTCATAGAATGCTGCGTCCTTATTTTTTGCGGCTTTGGCTGCGATGGCTTCCCTGTCCAGGCTTCCCACTTTTTTTGCAAGTTTCGGTGCGGCAACCATGGCCCGCCACAACATCATCCAGGCAAAGGTGACATCTCCTGTGATCTCCAGGAAGGGATGGGCAAAGGCATAGGCGTTAAGCACTTTTTCTGATCTGGACCGCTGCCCAATATCTGCCGCCAGTTCTTCCAGTCGGGATACAACATGGGCAACCTTTTCAGCCAGGGCTTCAACCCCTGCCGTTTCTTTTGCCTTAAAAATCGTTTTCTTAATCTGTTCAATAAAATAGGCAAAGCTTGCGCCTTTGTTCATGGACAGTTTTCTGCCGAGAAGATCCATGGCCTGGATACCGTTGGTGCCTTCGTAAATCATGAAGATCCGTGAATCGCGCATGAGCTGTTCCACCGGGTACTCGCTGACATATCCGTATCCGCCGTAAACCTGGACGCCGTGAGAGCAAACTTCCAAAGATTTGTCCGTGATATATCCTTTGACTATCGGGGTAAGTACTTCGATAAGGGCAGCCGTCTCAGCTTTTAGGGTTTCGTCATCAGTGGTATGGACGAGGTCCGTGCATTTACCATAATAATAGATGAGTGAACGCATCCCTTCGGTGTATGCCTTCATGTTCATCAGCTGTCGTTTGACATCCGGATGCTGGATGATGGGAACATTTTTGGCGGTGGCGTCTTTACCTGCGGTCATATGGCGTCCCTGGATCCTTGTTCTGGCATAATCCAAGGCATACATGTAGGAGGCAGATGCTACGGCAAATCCCTGCAGGCCCACAAAGGCCCGGGCTTCGTTCATCATCTGAAACATTTCAGGCATACCTTTATTCTCTTCACCCAGCAGGGTGCCGATGCACTCGCCTTTTTC
>PIVQ01000429.1 GCA_003354055.1 Desulfobacteraceae bacterium
TTGGCAATACACTGGCGGGCCTCTGCCATGAGCCATGGGAAGAACTGCATGGCAGAGACTTCCAGGGTCACGGCATTGCCTGAGTCCAGAAAGGATAGATCTGCATCCTGGCCCAGAAGATCTTTGCTATAGTCATCTATAGAGACAAAGGCTTTGTTGTTCCGCTGCTCCATCAGCCATTCAAGATCAGCCACATAGGGGGAGTTCATTTCCTTGAGCCGGTTCATCAAAGATTCCGGATCCCGGGCTTTTCTGGCTTTTTCATTAATGGCATCTGCACCGCCGAATTTTTCGATCAAGGCGTCAAGCGCGGTTGTCAATTCGTTGTCAGGGCTTGTCAGCACCTGGTTAATCACATCCAAATCCCCTTGTCTGATCATGAGTTGATCCTTTGACATCGTATTACCCCCTTCTATTTGATTATATATGGATTCTGCGTTGTTTCTAAGCGTCTTTATCATTCATCAGGGCTGTAAACTTTTCCTGTTCCCCCTCCAGCATATGGTAACAGTGCTGGTCTTCAGGAAATGCTCCTGTTCTTACATCGTTGCAATAGGCTTTCATGGCATCGGTGATGATGGTGGCCACATCGCAATATTTTTTGACAAATTTAGGTGTAAATGCCTGGAACTGGCCGATGAGATCGCTGACAATGAGCAATTGGCCGTCGCAGTCTGCCCCAGCCCCTATGGAATAAACCGGTATGGAAAGAATTTCGGCAATATGGGCGCAAACTTCAGGCGGTACCGCTTCCACCAGGAGCAGCTGGGCCCCAGACTTTTCAACTGCCAGGGCATCTTCTACTACCAGTGCCGCAGCATCAGCGGTCCTTCCTTGAGCTTTATGACCGCCAAGTATGCCTGAACTCTGGGGAGTAAGGCCGATATGGCCCACCACCAGGATTCCGGCATCCACAATGGCCCGGATTCGGGAGGCGACGCGGGTTCCCCCTTCCAGTTTGACCGCATCCACGTCCGCCTCTTTGAGGAAGCGGCCGGCATTTAATACCGCATCTGTATCCGATGCCTGATAACTCATGAAAGGCATATCCCCTATTACAAAGGTATTGGGGGCGCCCCTGCGTACGGCATCACAGTGGACAATGCATTGATCCATGGTCACGGGCACCGTACTTTTATATCCGTAGACGCACATCCCCAGCGAATCACCCACCAGGATCATGTCCAGCCCTGCTTCTTCTGCAAACCTTGCCGTGGGAAAGTCATAGGAGGTGAGCCAGGTAATTTTCTCTCTGTTTTTTTTCATCCGGTAAAAATCATGGATTGCTTTTTTTGTTGCCATGAATATCTCCTTGAGTTTGATTGATATTATGTTGCCGCATCTATGGGCCAGCCCTGGTCAGGCTTGACCTCTTCATAGACCAGAAAAGTTTCGATTTTGCCCATGCCCGGAATGGTGGCCAGCCCCTTTTTGACCAACTCCCCCAGTTGTTCCAGATCCGGTGCCACCACATGGAGAAGGTAATCAAACCGGCCCGTGATGTGGTAACAGGCTCTTACATTGGGGATCTTATTTATTTCATCCTCAAGTGTCTCGATATCTTTTACCTGGTGCCGGTTCAGGGATATACAGGCAAATCCCTGTGCCATGAGCCCCAATTTAGTGGGATTTACGACTGCCCGATATCCCTGGATCACCCCACGATCTTCCAGCTTTTTAACACGGTCCAGCATGGTGGAAGGGGCAAGGCCAGTTTCTTTGGCCAGTTCGGAATTCTTTTTACGTCCGTCCTGCTGAAGTGCTTTGAGGGTATGGCAGTCGATATGGTCCATTTTATCCATGGGCGCTCCTTTGTTTTAAACAACTGAGTAAAAGGTATAAACTAAATCTTATTCATTATGTATTGCCGAATTTGATTTTTATGTCAAGATAAAAGACAGAATTTTCAAGATAAATAATTGAAATATTACCGAATTTTATTCGGGTGTTGTTCGTAAATGCTGAAGTAATTCGATGTGCGTAGTTGGGTTCGCCAGGAAGGCCGGGAATCTCGCTCTTTCGAATGAAATTTGACTGATAGTTTAAACTAGGATAGAGGAAAGGGCAAAAAGGAGAACTGTATGATGGATTCCCAGATGGATTCTCAAAAAACAGTGGAGAAGTTGGACCGGGTCTACCGGATATTTGATAAGGCGATAGATGATTTTCCCGTGGCCTGTAAAGAGAAGTGTGCGGATTGTTGTACCTGTAATGTGGTGGCCACAAGCCTGGAAATTGCCTGGCTTTTCTCCCGGCTGGGCGAAGATGAGATTACAGCCCTTCGAGCAAGACTGAAAGACTCTGTTTCAAAAAAAAGATATCAGCCTCGATTTACCACCAATGAATTTGCTCTGGGGTGCATAGAGGGCCGGGACCTTGAAGAAGAGGAGAACGATCCCGTCTGGGGAAGATGCCCTCTGCTGGAAGACGGCAGGTGCACGGTATATCATGCCCGGCCCCTTGGCTGCCGGAATATGATGTCGGAAACATCTTGCGCAAAAAACGGATACGCACAGATGCCCGAACTTGCCCTGACTATTAATAATATCTTTCTCCAATACATTGAACATATGGATTCTCTGGGCTTTTCCGGCAACCTGACCGATATGCTCGGGCTTTATCTGAAATATGGGGTATCCGGCGGGGCGTCAGGGCAAAAAAGTGATGCATTTCCTTTGTCCCTTGAAAATCTGAAAGATTCTGATAAAACAGGGGTATTCATCCGGAATTATAAAATTCCGGCGCTGATGATACCCCCTGAACACCGCAACGCTGTGGCCCCCATCCTTGAAGAAATCAATACCCCGGGAAAGGGTCGTATCTGAAGCCTGTGCAGGGGCCTGTTCTTCCTTGACTTGAAGGTCCGGGATAGTTTAAAACTCGAAACTAAGATAACGTATCAACCCATAAAAATAAGGACGGATCATGGGAAAAAATGTGGTAGGAAAAATTGATGACAAGGTGAAGATCAATACCATGCTGGTGAGTGTGTCCGATAAAACCGGCCTGGAAACCTTTATTCCCGGAATGGTTGAAGCCAACCCCGATCTTTTGATCTTGTCAACCGGCGGTACCTATGCAAAGCTTTTGGACATTTTAGGGGATAAAGCCGATACCTGCCTCAAGCAGGTGTCTGACTATACAGGCCAGCCTGAAACCCAGGGCGGACTGGTTAAAACCCTGGATTTCAAGATTTATCTGGGATTGCTCTCCGAAACCTATAACGATGCCCATCAGGATGATCTGAAAAGGACCCGGGCCCTTGCCATTGATATGGTGGTGGTTAATCTTTATCCCTTCAGTCAGACCATTGCCCAGGAAGGGGTAACGGTTGAAAATGCCAGGGGCAATATTGATATCGGCGGCCCGACTATGATCCGTGCCTCTGCAAAGAATTTTATCCGGGTGGCCTCAGTGGTGGATCCTGAAAGCTACGGGGATATCCTGGAAAAGGTTCGTGCCCAGGACGGTTCCCTGTCGCTGGCCGACCGGTTTGAGTTGTCAAAAAAGGCATTTGAGCACACAGCGGTTTATGACCGGACCATTTCCGACTTCCTGGGCGCCCAGTCCCTGTCCCAGGTTCAATCATGTTATTCAACAGGAGAGTAAATCATGGCCAAAGATTTAAAGCAGATGTACAAAACCATTATGGATGACCATTTTACACCGGCAATGGAGATTTCATTTGTGGACGGGGACAACCGTCAGACCTTGTATTATGATAAGGTCTCCTGGGTCATTGACGGGGTGGAAAAAGGGCTTCGTTACGGAGAAAACCCGGGACAGGAAGCGGCCCTCTATCGTCTGGTTAACGGAAATCTGGCTTTGGGCGATGCCAAGACCATAACGCCTGGTAAATATCTGGTGTCAGACATTGAACTGCTCCAGTCAGGCAAACATCCGGGAAAGACCAATTTGACGGATGCAGACAACGCTTTGAACATCTTAAGATATTTTACAGATACTCCCTGTGCCGTTATTGTCAAGCACAACAACCCCTGCGGGGCAGCCCGGGCTGCCAGCCTGGAAGAGGCATACAACAAAGCCTACATGGCAGACCGCATTGCAGCATTCGGCGGATGTATCGCGCTGAACAAGGCAGTGGACAAAGCCACTGCAGAGGCCATTGCCAGCCAGTATGCGGAAGTGGTGGTTGCCCCTGAGTTCGAAGACGGGGTTATCGATATTCTGGGTGCCAGAAAAAATCTGCGTGTCATCCGTATTAATGCCATTGACCGTCTTCAGTCCTATATCGGTGACCGGGTGGTGGATTTTAAAAGCCTGATGGACGGCGGTCTTGTTGCCCAGTGGTCCTTTGTTCCCGAAACCCTGAAAAAAGAAGACCTGGCCGTTGCCAGTACGGAATATAAAGGTGAAGCCTTCAGTGTGAACCGGCAGCCCACAGCCCAGGAATATGAAGATATGCTGTTTGGCTGGCTGGTGGAATCCGGTATCACCTCCAATTCAGTTATCTATGTAAAAGACAATTGCACGGTCGGGATCGGAACTGGTGAGCAGGACAGGGTCGGGGTTGCGGAAATCGCCGTGGACAAAGCCTATAGAAAACTCTGTGACCGGTATTGTTTTGAACGGTATGAGACAGCCTTTGCCGATATGACCGATCCGGACAAACGGGCGGAAATCGAGGCTGACGTCGCTGAAGCTAAGGGTGGCCTCATAGGGTCTTCCATGATCTCTGACGCCTTCTTTCCCTTCAGAGACGGAATTGATGTGGGCTTAAGCCAGGGCGTTAAAGCCGTTGTTCAGCCCGGTGGCTCAATGAATGATTATCAGTCCATTGAAGCCTGCAATGAGAATGATGCTACCATGGTGTATACGGGGCAGAGAAGTTTTAAGCACTGATATCTAAGCTTCAAGATTCATTTTAAAAGAAACGACGCCGGGCCTTTTTGCCCGGCGTTTTGTTTTTGGGGACAGTGGAAAAATGTAATGATTTAACTATCGACTTGATCATGTCCTTCTGTTTTTTTCAGGGCAATCGCATGTAGTTTTTTATAAGTTGCCTAGGGTCCAAGTATTTTCGCCCCAGACCCGGCGGCGGCAGGGTGAGGGGGATTCCTCTCTGATTGATCAATCGTCTTTTGGAAAGAATCATAATTAAACAATCGTAAAATTATCAATATTCTCAGTCGAGGGCCACCCTATTAAATGCTATTTACCCATTTTGCCAATGATACCATGAGTAAATAGCATGATTGATGTTTCAATTTCCACCTTCCGGGCGAGCCGGATTTATTTCATCTGCTTCGGTACAGGCCACCCAATGTCATTAACTTTAGCGAATCGGTTGATAACAATAATTGAACCGTCCTTTTTTTCAATAGAGCTAAGGATCGGCTCCAAAATTACTTGATCTTTTGTTTTTAAAATACCCAGTCTTTTAAGGGGTTTTGGAAACAAGTTTCTGCCCTTCAGGGTATTTCGATCAAGTTATTTTGTAACGATTCCTAAAAAAAAGGAACTTGATTCCACTGAGTAGGCATGTGGGGGAAAGGGGTTCCACTAAATCTCCAGCGGTCGTCGTGACCGCTGAAGAAGCGAGAGGACAACTGGCTTTCAGTCCATGACGCCACCTGCCCTCACGCCGTTCCACCCCTTCCCCCCACATGCCTGAACCCTCCTGGTTGGATATCAAGCACATAAAAGCAGTTATTTTTTCTACCGGAATTGGTGAAAGCCTTACTGAGAGGATTATAATATAATTTCAAAGATTTTTTAGTCGGCCAGATTCCTTTTCGCTCAATATATTGTGCCGGGCTTTGATTCATAAAAACTGAAAATATTAATAATAGTTTTCACTATTTGGCGGATTTGGACGTACTGCCAAATCCGCCAAATACCAGGGAGCTTAAAAGCTTTTTCGATGTTCAAACCAATTTTTAAAAAAAGAGAGCCTTTTAAAACCCCTAAAATGGCACTCATTTTTTGCCCGTCCAAAACTCATCCAAACCCTTATCAGGAAAGGCTTAGCAAAGTTTGAAAAATTATAGTTTTGTTGAAAAAACACAACGAAAAAATGAACCGGATTAAATTCTCACCATTTGTCGAAAATGCCACCATTGGCATTTTCGACAAATACCAGCATGTGCCTGATTTCTCCTTTTACCATAAGACTTTTCTTCAAATCAATGGAGAGGGAAATCCCAAGATTTTTAATAATAGTCTGAGGGTTTAAATCCTGCTTTAGGGGAGAAAAATCATAGTCAACACCGCAGCAGAATGGATGTTTGATAATTTTTATCTCCAATAAAATTGATTTTGACAGGCCCTTCCTGATTCAATTATATGTATAGGATTTTATCTTTCATCTATAGCCAAGGCCGTGAGCACAAGACCCAATTGAGAGGATGAAACAAAAATAAAAATTTCCAGATATTTTAAAGATGAAGGATTAAATTTATTGA